>CAKUMG010001237.1 GCA_934667465.1 uncultured Actinoplanes sp.
ACGCCGAGGTGCCCGGCCCCCGGCTGCGCCGCCCGCCGTGGCGGCTCCCGGCCGCCACCACGACCGCCCTGCACGCAGGGCTGGAGCGCGGCTCGCTCTCCGCCCGCGGCTTCGATCGCATCCTGCGGCTCGCCTGGACCATCGCGGACCTCGACGGGCGGGACCGGCCCGGCCGCACCGACGTCGACGAGGCCGCACAGCTCAGATTGGGAGAAGCGTATGACCGCCCGTTCGGCTGACCGGCTGCTCGCCCTCGTGCGGCGGCACCTCCGCGACGTTGCCCGGCACGGTGCCGGCATTCATCCCGCAACGGCCCCGGATCCCCCGAGCCCTGCCCGCGATCGGGGGCGGCCGGCATGAGCGGCGACGACGAGGACCGGGTGGCCCGGGTCGCGCTGACCTGGCTGACCGAGCCCGGCAACCGGCCGGTCTGGGAGCTCGTCCGGGACCTCGGCGCCCCGGCGGCCCTGCGGCTGCTCGTGGCGGGCGACGCGGCCGACGCCTCGCTGCGCACGACGATCGCGGCGCGGCGCGAGGCCGGGGATCCTCGGCTGCGGGCCGAGGCTGCCCTGCGGCGGGGCCTGCGGTGCGGCGCCCGGCTCGTGGTGCCGTCCGACGCCGAGTGGCCCCGGCGCGTCGACGAGCTGGGCACGCTGGAGGTCGAGGGCACCGACCGGGTGCACCGCGACATCCGGCCGCCGCTGTGCCTGTGGGTGCGCGGCGAGCACCCGGTCGGCGAGGCGCTCGAACGCTCGGTCGCTGTCGTCGGGGCGCGGGCCGCCACCGCGTACGGCACGCATGTCACCGCGGACCTCGCGTACGGGCTCGCCGAGCGGGGCTGGACGGTGGTGTCCGGCGGCGCCTACGGCATCGACTCGGCCGCCCACCGCAGCGCGCTGGCGGCCGGTGGCTGCACGGTCGCGGTGCTGGCGTGCGGCGTGGACCGGCCCTATCCGGCGGGGAACTCGGCCGTCTTCGACAGCATCGTGGACAGCGGCCTGCTGATCAGCGAGTGGTTGCCGGGCGCGGACCCGCTGCGCCACCGCTTCCTGATCCGCAACCGGGTCATCGCGGCGGCCACCGCGGGCACCGTCGTGGTGGAGGCGGCGGCCCGCAGCGGCGCGGTGCAGACGATGAGCCGCGTGGTCGCCCTGAACCGGCCGGCGATGGTGGTGCCGGGACCGGTCACCTCGGCGATGTCCGTCGGCTGCCACGAGCTGCTGCGCCGTTATCCGAGTGCGCGCCTGGTCACCGAGCTGGCGCAGGTGCTCGACGAGGTGGGCAGCATCGGTGAGTATCTGGCGGAACCGGCCCGGGCGCGCGAGCACGCCCGCGACCACCTCGACGAGGAGAGCGCGCTGATCCTGGAGGCGGTGCCGGAGCACGGCAGCGCGGGCCCGGAGCAGCTGGCGGCGCGCGCCGGGCTGGAGATCCGGACCGTGCTGCGGCGGCTGTCGCTCCTGGAGCACGAGGGCCTGATCGTCCGCCGCACCGACGGTGTCTCCCTGAGCAGGGCAGCACGAACCGTCGTGGCACGCACCGCGGTGCCGCCACGACCGCCGGAGGCCCCCACCCTCCCCTTTCCGGCCGATCCGGCGGCGGGCACGCCGCCGGGCGTCAGGGGAGGAGGGGGTGATGCTCCTGCTTGATCAGTCGTCGGAGTCGTCGACCTCGGGGCGGTGGACCTTCATCCACGCCTCGACGTCCTCGGTGAGCCAGACCTTGCCCTGGGAGAGGTCGGCCACCGGGGTGGGGAAGTCGGCCCTGCTGGTGATCTGGTACGCCCGCTGCCGGCTCACCCCGCCCAGACGGACACGGATCTCGTGAGCACCCATGAGTCGTATCGCCTTAGCCACATGATCGACCGTAGACGTATGACTATCAGTCATGGGTCAACTTCGTAGGAGACAGCTAGTCCGTGGTCAACTATTTTCGGCCCCATGACCGATCACATCGACCGGGGTGCCGACACCCCCGAGCAGGGCCCGGACCGCCCGCCTCCCGGCCCGGGAGCACTACCGCGGAGGACCACTGTGGTGCACAAGCGCGACTGGCGGACACTGTGGCGCCGGTGCCTCTGCGGGCGCCGCGCTCCCTGCCCGCCCGACGCCACCACAGACGAGCCACCCGTGCCGCCACCGATCCGGCCGACGGGGCGCCGGGGCCCGTTCCCGCACGGCATGGCGCCGACGATGTCGCCCGCCTACGACGACCCGTATCCGCTGGGCGACCTGCCACATCCGCCGGGCGACCGGCCCTGTCCGCCGGGTGACCGGCCGGACCCCGGTGGCCGGAGGCGGGGCACCTCCGACACCCTGCGGACCTGGACCCACCGGCGGGCGGGCG
>CAKUMG010001238.1 GCA_934667465.1 uncultured Actinoplanes sp.
GTCCGGCTCGGTGACCGTTGCGCCGCGCGTCTTCGGGGCGGCGGTGCACCGTTGCGCCGCGCGTCGTCGGGGCGGCGGTGCACCGGCGCGCCGCACAGCATCGGGCTGACGGTTCATCGGAGGGTCACGCGGCACACCGGCCCGTGGCGTGCCTTCGGGCCGCCGCACGCCGTGGGCTGTGGTGGAGGCCGCGCTGCTGTCGGCCGGCGGGATCGTCGGCGCGTAGGGGCCGCGCGGGCGAGAGGGGGCCGTGGGTCAGGGGGCGGCGGGGGTGCAGCCGGGGAGGGTGATGCCGTGCTCGTGCATCCAGGCGGTGGGCTCGACCGGGTTCTTGTAAGTTCCCTGGTGGACCTCGAAGTGCAGGTGCGGGCCGGTCGAGTGGCCCGTCGAGCCCTCGGCGCCGATCCGCCGGCCGGCCGTGACCCGCGTGCCGACCTGGACGTCGATCGCCGACATGTGCGCGTAGTGGGTGAGGTACCCGTTGCCGTGGTCGATCAGCACCGCGTTGCCGTAGCCGTCCGCGACCCCGGCCGTCACCACGACACCGGCACCGGCGGCGCGGATCGGCGTGCCGTGCGGCGCGGCGATGTCCACGCCCGCGTGCAGCCGGCCCCAGCGCTCGCCGAAGCAGGACGTGACCCGGCCCTCCGGCATGGGGTTCACCCAGCCGCCCGCCGGCAGCGCCACGACCGGCGGCGGCAGCGGGCGCTTCTTGAGCTGGAGCGGCACGAACGAGTCCCCGAGATCGAGCCCCCCGATCGGCACCACCCCTGCCACGCCGCTGCTGGGCGCGATGTCGGCCCCGAGGGGCGCGTCCGAGCCGAGGGGCGCGTCCGAGCCGAGGGGCGCGTCCGAGCCGAGCGGGGCAGGAGAGGTCACGAGACCGGCGGAGGCGACAGCCGCCGGCGAAGCGGCGCGGGCCGGGGAAGCGCCGGGGGCGGGAGAGCCGGCGGGGACCGGGGCGGAGAAGCCGGCGGGGACCCGGGCGGGGGAGACAGCGGGGACCGGGGCGGGAGAGCCGAGGGAGACGGGGGCGGGGGAGGCGACGGGGGCGCTCGCCGCGGGGGCGGCCTGGTGGCGTGGCGCGGCGCCGGCGGGGGAGCCGTTGGCACCGGAGGCGGAGACGGCGGTCGCGCCCACCCCGGCCACGATGACGGCGGCCACGGCGTAGCGGCCCTTCTCGGCGATCGGCTCGCGCGGGGCGCGGTGGCTGTGCAGCGCGGCGGTGCGGCGATGGCGGCCACCCGTGTGCCGTGGGGCTCGGTGCTGCACGATGAACTGTTCCTCCGGGGGCCTCGCGCATCGGTCCGACACCTGTCCCGTCGGCACCCCGTTGGCCGATCATGAGCCGGTCCGCACATTGCTCCCTCCCCGGTTGCCGCCCGGTTGCCACCCGCGCCCGCCAACCCCGCCCGCCCGGTGTCGTTGCTGGGCCTGTGCAACTCCGCTTCGGGGCAGGCCCGCGTCCGTCATCGACGGCTTCGCCCGGGGCCGCGGTCGCCGGCGGCGCGCACCGGCGACCGCGGCCGCGGACGGGGGACGTCAGTGGCATGAACAGCGACGATGCGGCCCGGAAGGCGCCGGGGGCAGCCCGGAAGGCACCTCGCGCGGACCGGAAGTCCTACCACGTGAGGGTGGTATGCGCGCGGTGTCGGGTTTGCGGCTGTGCGTCCCGGGAGTCGGGTGCATGAATAGAGAGGTCGTAGGCACCAAGACGACGCGGCGACGTCGACCATGGTGTCGGCGGCGTGTGGATGACGCCGACGCGAGGGGAGGCACCGAGAAGCTGGCACGAGCCGACGCGACGAGGTCAGCGCGGCTTACAACTCAAGAACAGGATCGCACCGGCAGGCGAGGCAGCAGCCGGGCCGGGTGACGCGCCGATCCGGGGCGGGTCGGGAAGCCGGGTGGATCAGGAAGCGGCGAGGCCGCCGTACACCGACTCGATCTTCAGCTTGATGTCGACGCCGTGCTCGCGCAGGAAGACGATCGGGTCGACCGGCTGGCCGTCGACGTGCGTCTCGATGTGCAGGTGCGTGCCGTAGGAGTAGCCGGTGTTGCCCGTCAGGCCGATGACCTGGCCGGCCTTCACCTTGTCGCCGGCCGACACCATGAGCCGCCGGGAGTGGGCGTAGATCGCCTCGCTGCCGTCGGAGTGCTTGATGTGGATGGCGTAGCCGTAGCCGCCCTCGTAGCCGGCCTTGGTGACCGTGCCCGCGTGGATCGCCTTGTAGGGCGTGCCCTCCGGGGCGGCGAGGTCGATGCCGGCGTGCAGCTTGCCGAAGCGGACGCCGAACGGCGAGGTGAACTCGTAGTCCTCGAGCGGCAGCAGCCAGGCTTCCTGCT
>CAKUMG010001239.1 GCA_934667465.1 uncultured Actinoplanes sp.
CGTTGCCGACGAAGCCGGTCAGCGGAGGCAGGTCGCCGCTCTCGAGGCGGCCGATGATCTCGACGGCCGCCTCGCGTACGGAGGAAAGCGACGACAGCTCGGCGCCGGCCCAGCTCACGTTGCGGTTGCCGCTGTCCCGAGCGAGCTGGGCGACGAGCTCGTCACCGTTGCCGCGGGTGGTCACCACCAGGTGCAGGTCCGCGTCGTCGCGCAGCATGCGCACCGCGGCGACGTTGCCGATGCCGCGGCTGGCGCCGGTCATGACGATCGTGTGCTTCATGGTCGTTCCTCCATCTGGTGACTGTGTGATCCCAGACTGGGCGGACGGCCCCGGGGCTACCAGTGCCCGGCCCGACAGTGGGACCAGCAGTACCCACGCTCCCGGGCCCGCCGTCGGCGATCATGGGGGCATGAACGATGCGAGCTTCGGTGCCCTCCTGCGCCAGTGGCGCGACCGCCTGTCGCCGGGCGACGCCGGCCTCACCGCCGGCACCGGGCGCCGCGCCCCCGGTCTGCGGCGCGAAGAGCTCGCGCAGCTGACCGGCCTGTCGGTCGACTACATCCTCCGGCTGGAGCAGGGGCGGGCAGTCAACCCCTCCGCGCAGGTGGTGGGCGCTCTCGCCCGGACGTTGCAGCTGTCGCGGGCCGAGCGGGACCAGCTGTACCGGGCGGCCGGGCTGCTACCACCGCGGGACGGCACCGTCAGCACGCACGTGCCGCCCGGGGTGCAGCGGCTCGCGGCACGGCTGGGCGACTTCCCGATCGCGGTGTTCGCCGCCGACTGGAGCCTGCTGTGGTGCAACGACGTGTGGCGTGCCCTGCACGGCGACCCGGCCGCGCTGCCCGCGCCCGAGCGCAACCTGGCCCGCGCCCTGTTCGGCGACGGCCCGGCGCACGCGGCCCTGCACCCCAGCAGTTCCGCCATCGGCCCGGAGGCCTTCCTCGCCGCCATCGTGGCCGACCTCAAGGACGCCGTCTCCCGCTACCCCTCCGACACCGGCCTCGCCACCCTGGTCACCGGCCTGCGCCAGACCTCGGCCCTGTTCGCCGGCCTGTGGACGTCGGTGTCCGCGGCCGCCCACGCGAGCGACCGCAAGACCATCGACCATCCGCTGGTCGGCGAGCTGACCCTCGACTGCGACGTCCTCACCGTCCCCGGCGCCGACCTGCGCCTGGTCACCTACACCACCACGGCTGGCGGCACCGACGCCGGCAAACTCGACCTCCTCCGGGTCACCGCGGGCCACACCATCACCGCGAGCCCCACCGGCGGCTCCATGACACCTTGAGCGCGAGGCACGTCACCGGTCGACGATGCGCCAGCCCTGGTTGACCGCGCCGTCGCAGCGGAACTGCATGACGTACGCGCCGACGGACGTGCTGGCGCGGTCGACGCCCAGGCACAGGCCGCTCTTGACGTTGTAGATCTCCTTGATATCGCTGGGGTGCGACGCCGCCAGCGAGCGGCGCACGATCCACCGCTGGTTCGTGTAGAGGGGGCTGTACTGCGCCTGGATCGCGTGGGCGCCCGCGCTGGTGCTGCCCTGGTCGATGCCCAGGTGGAGGCTGCTGTTGCCGGCCTGGAAGCGGACCTCGTCCAGGAGCGAGCCGACGATCGGCTTCTCCCACCAGTTCTGCGCGCCCTTCAGGTCACCGCCGCCCGGGGTCTCGATGACCGCCTGCACCATGCGGGCGCCGACGGCGGTGGAGCTGCCGGACGGTTGCAGGAACAGTCCGGACTTGTAGTTCTGGAAGCCGTAATGCCCGTCGCCGGGTGTCTTGGCGGCCGCCACTGCCGGTGCCTGACCGGCGGCCACCACGATCAGCAGCCCCGCGACGATCGCCGCGAGTCCCCGTCCGCCTCGATTCGTGCGCATTCCTGTCTCCTCCCCGTGAAATCCTGCGAGCCCGTAGCCTCACAGCGATCCACGGACGGCACTGTCTGGTGCGTGACGCCAAGGGATCGCCTTTCCATCAGATCGCCGGGGCAGGAGTGGGGGAGTGCGGTGACGGAGCTTCTACGGGTCACGGTCGAGCGGGACGGGGTGACGCTGTCGTGCCTGACCGGTGGCGGGCGGCGGCAGGAGGCCGCGGCCGGCGGGGACGGGCCGCCGGTGGTGCTGCTGCACGGGCTGGCGGGCAGCGCCGCCGAGCTGGGCGGCGTCGCGCGGGCGTTGCTGCCGGGCCACCGGGTGATCGCCGTGGACCAGCGGGAGCACGCGCCGCCCGGCCGATGCGGGCCGCCGTGCGTACGCCGATGATGTCGCCTTTGTCATCGATCAGCTGGCCGGTGGGCCGGTCGTGCTGGTGGGGCAGTCGATGGGCGGGCACACGGCCCTGCCG
>CAKUMG010001240.1 GCA_934667465.1 uncultured Actinoplanes sp.
GTGGAGACGACATTGGCTGGTGGGATTCCAGGGCATTCCAGACGATCGACGACGGAATTCCTGCCTCTTGGGTAGTGCGCCTTAGTAGCAGAGGTAACCTGACATGCGCGCCCACAGATTGGCAAGAAGAAGGATTTTGGGAGCTTTTCATCGATGGTGACGCGACTGCTAAAGCAATATTCCATGCCAACAAGCTGCGCATCCAGGAGGAATTACGTTGACGCGCCGCCGAACATGCTGAGCGTCATCGGCCGACCAATCGTATGGTCGACCGCTCCGTCTGTTGCGCTGCGGTTGGCAGGTCGTGATCTCGCCAGTACCGCAAGCCATCCGGGCCACGGTCTCGAGACACCACTGACTCGCGGTGCAGCCCGGCGGTCCGGCTCATCTACTCTCTCGGCGCCGGCGCGTGTCCGGACCGGCACGTGTCCGGACCGGCGCATGAACCTGAACGACGGGACGCTTACCACCTGGTGACCCAGCACCATCACTCGGCGCCCGGCCACCGTGGGGACGGCGAGGCGAGCTATGAGCCGCCATGAAGTTTCCGGACAGTTGGGCCAAGTAAGAATTGGCCCCGCCTGGGAAGGAAGAATATTGGCACGTCCGAAGAAAAGTTTCTCGCCCGAGTTTTGCCTCGAAGCGGTTAAAGCTCGTCATCGATAATTCACGCTCGATTGTCGAGGTGGCCCGTGAACTCTGGAAGCGCACACCGGAGTCGTGCCGGTCGCCGATGTCGCCGCCTCGTTCCAGGAAGCCGTCGCCGACATGCTGTCCCGCAAAGCCGTGGCTGCCTGCCGCACCCACCAGGCCGGCACGCTGCTGATGGTCGGCGGTGTCGCCGCCAACAGCCGCGTCCGTGCCCTCACCGCGGAACGTTGCACCGCCGCCGGCATCACCCTGCGGGTGCCCCGGCCCCGCCTGTGCACCGACAACGGCGCCATGATCGCCGCCGTCGGTGACCTGCTCGCCCGGGCTGGAGTCGCGCCGACACCCCTGACCATCGGCATCCAGCCCAGCGCCGTACTGCGCGGCGCCCTCATCGATTGAGGCCCGGCGCGAGGCAGGAGACGATCATGCGCAGGCGGCGCAGCGTCCCGCCACCACGCCGCCGAGGGCGAAGCTGGCCCCTTCCGCCTCGCGCAGCAACGCCGTCGCGGTGCCGGCGCTCAGGGTCGTGGCGCGACCACACTGCACACACGTCAGCGCCACGGTGTCCCATCCGGTCAGCCGGTAGCCCACCACCCTGCCGCACGGCACCACGTCCAGCACTCCCGCCTTCCGCAGCCGGTGCAGGATCCGATGCACTGTCGTCAGATCACAGCCCAGGCCGGTCGCGGTGAGTCGCTCGTGCACCGCACGCGCGCTCAGCCCTTGCCCACCGTCCACCGCACCGAGCACGGCACGGCACGGCAGGTCCGGGTGCGCCGGAACCCGGAGGCCGTCAGCCGGGCGAGAACAGCCTCGTCGTCGCGCAGCGCCATCCCCGAATGCAAGAAAGGTCAGCCTTACTCAACAGACCCTAACGGCTTGTTGCAAAATGCTGGCAAGAGCCATATCAAGGCAGAGAGAAGGTCACGCATGGCCATCTACACGCTTCCTGACATGCCGTACGACTACGGCGCGCTCGAGCCCGCGATGAGCGGCCAGATCCTGGAGCTGCACCACAGCAAGCACCACGCTGCGTACGTCAAGGGCAGCAACGACACCCTCGACCAGCTCGCCGAGGCGCGGGACAAGGGCGACTACCACGCGCTGGTCGGCCTGGAGAAGACCCTGGCCTTCAACCTGTCCGGGCACGTGCTGCACTCCATCTTCTGGAACAACCTGCGTCCGGGCAGCAGCGCGGATCGCCCCGAGGGCGAGCTGGCGGCGGCGATCGAGGAGCACCTTGGCTCGTTCGAGGCGTTCGCGGCGCAGCTGTCCACGGCCACCAAGGGCGTGCAGGGCTCCGGCTGGGGCGTGCTGGCCTGGGAACCGCTGTCGCAGCGGCTCATCGTCGAGCAAATCTACGACCACCACGGCAACTTCGGCCAGGGCTCGACGCCGATCCTGGTCTTCGACGCCTGGGAGCACGCCTACTACCTGCAATACAAGAACGTACGGCCGGACTACGTGGACCGCCTCTGGAACCTGATCAACTGGGCGGACGTGACCAAGCGCTTCGACGCCGCCCGCGCGGCCGGCAACCCGATCATCGTTGCTCCCTGAGCAGCGCGCGGCCGCTGCGTTCACCGACGCCCAGCGCGCCGCCGGGGTCATCGCGGCCAAACACCGCGGTGACCTCGACGGCGCGCAGGCCCTGCACTCCGCGTTCGCCGCCGAGGAGGCACGGACCCGGGG
>CAKUMG010001241.1 GCA_934667465.1 uncultured Actinoplanes sp.
GATCAGGATGATCAGCGACAGGCCGAGGACGACGCCCAGATAGATCGGGAGGGCGTCGGCGAGCTGCTCGGAGATGTCGATGTTGCCGCTGGCGCTGCCCGCGACGCCGAGGGTCACGTCGCCCTCGAGCGGGGACAGGTCGCGCAGGTCGCGGACGAGCTGCGCGGTGGACTCGCTGTTCGGGCCCTCCCGCGGGATGACCTGGAAGGCGAGGACCGTGCCGTCTTCGGAGAAACCGATCGGCGCGACGGCGTTGACGTTCTCCTCGCCGCGCAGGGCGGTGCCGACGCGGACCTGCTCGGCGAGCTGCTCGGGTTCGCCGGTGACCGCCGCGGGCAGTTCCGCGACGACGAGCAGCGGGCCGTTGACGCCCTCGCCGAACTTGTCCTCGGTGATCTTGTATGCCTGGTACTGCGTGGAGTCCTGCGCCTCGGACGAGCCGTCGGGCAGGCCGAGCCGCAGCGACAGGGCCGGCAGGGCGATGACGATCAGGGCGGCGAGCCCGGCGATCGCGGTCAGGACCGCGCGGCCGGTGCCCATCGGCTGGGTGGGGACCGTGGTGGCGTGCGGCTGGCCGATGCGCGCCCGCGCCTTGCGGCCGAGCGCCTTGGTGCCGATCAGCGCCAGCAGGGCGGGCATGAGGGTGATCGCGATGATCACGGAGACCGCGACGCAGATCGCGCCGACGGTGCCCATCATGCCGAGGAAGCCGATGCCGGTGACGTTGAGCGCGAGCAGCGCGACCAGCACCGTGGCGCCGGCGAAGACGACGGCGTTGCCGGAGGTGCCGTTGGCCAGGCCGATGGACTCGTGCAGGTCCACGCCGGCGAGCAGCTGGCGGCGGTGCCGGTTGAGGATGAACAGGCTGTAGTCGATGCCGACGGCGAGGCCGAGCATGACGCCGAGCACCGGGGTGATCGACAGCATGTCGACCACGCCGGAGAGCGCGAGCGCCGCCGTGACGCCGACGCCCACGCCGACCAGCGCGCTGACCAGCGGCAGCGCGGCGGCGATCAGCGAGCCGAGCATGACCAGCAGGGTGATCGCCGCGACGACGACGCCGACGACCTCGCCGACGCCGAGGATCTGCGGCACGCTCTGGGTGATCTCGTTGGAGAAGTCGGCCTCGATGCCGGCCGGGACGTTGTCGCTGACGTGCTCGACGACGCCTTCCTTGGTCTCCGGGGTGACGTCGAGCTGCGCCTCGGTGAAGGAGACTGCCCCGAACGCGGCGGTGTCGTCCTCGGACACGGTCCGGATCCCGGAGGACATGTCGAGCAGCTGCTTGCCGAGGTCGGCCTGGCCGGCTTGGGCGTCCAGCGCGGCGCGCTGCTCGTCCAGCTCGGCCTGCTGCGCGGCGAGTTGCTCGGCCGGGGCACCGGGCTGCGACTTGGCCGCGTCGAGCTGCTGCTGCGCCTGGTCGAGCTGCCGGCGGCCGCCGGTGATCTGCTGCTGGCCCGCCTCGAGCCGGGCGGCCTGCTCGGCGATCTGCGCCTGGGTCGCGAACGGGTTGGTCGTGCCGGCCACCCCGTCGAGCTTGCCGGTGCTCTCGAGCAGCGTACCGATGGCGGTCTTCTGCTCGTCGGTGAACGCCGACCCGTCGGCGGTGTGGAACACGATGGTCCCGCTGCCCCCGCTGGCCTGCGGGAACTTCTCCGCGAGCCGGTCGGAGACCTGCGCCGTCTTGGTGCCCGGGATCGTCACCTGCGACGACAGGGTGCCGCCGAACGCGAAGTACGCGCCGACGGACAGGCCCAGGACGACGACCCAGGCGATCAGGACCGGCCAGGCCCGGTGGGCGCACCAGCGCCCCAGGCGGTACAGCAACTCAGCCACGGTGTTTCGCACTTCCTTCAATGGGAGGTTCAGTAACCGGTGCGGATGGTGTCGATGAGCCGGCCGAGCAGCCGGTGCCACAGCGCGCGGGCCGCGTCGTCGGTGGCCGTGCCGGTGGCCGCGATCCAGTGGTGCGCGATCACCTCGGTGCCGTGCATGAGCGAGCTGACCAGCAACTCCGCCTCGAGCGCGTCGAGCTCCCCGGTGCGGGCGGCCAGCTCGCGGGCCAGCTCCTCGGTCGTCCGCGCGAACGTCGCCCGGAAGATCTGCTGCGGCCGGGGGTCGTCCGCGCCGAGCCCGCCGAGCGCCCGCCACAGGAACGCGATCAGCCCGGGCACGTCGGTGGCCCGCAGCGCCGCGGCCACGGCGTCGAACATGGCGGCGCGGCCGCCGAACGCGACCGGGCTCGCCGCGAGCAGCTCGCGGAACGTGTCGATCACGGCGCCGAGGACCTCGGTACACACCGTCGTCACGACGTCGTCGACGGACGCGAAGTGGTTGAAGAT
>CAKUMG010001242.1 GCA_934667465.1 uncultured Actinoplanes sp.
TCCTCGTGGGTCGCCGGGAGTGCCTCCAGGAACACCTCGTCCCCGTACGCGCTGTCGTGCGCCCACCCGTCGTGATAGGCCAGCGTGGCCGGGCCGAGCACCTCGGCCACCGGCAGCACCGACCGCAGCACCGCCGGGTCGGCCAGGGCCTCGGCGCGCAGCCGGTCGGTCGCGGCCCGGACCTGCCGGGCCGCGTCCTCGCCGGGGGCCGTGACGATCGCGGCGCCGCCGAGCGAGACGACGCCCACCCAGCCGGGCGGGCAGAGCAGCGACCCCGGCGCGGCCACCACGGTCGCACCGGAGCCCGGGAACGCGACCGGGGCGCCGGTCAGTCCACACCAGACGGCACGCGCGCGGGTCAGCAGGGAGTCCATGGCCGGATCTTCCCAAGCCCGCGCAACGCCCGACCGTCGAGGTCGCGCGATGCCCGACCATCGAGCCCGCACAACGCCCGACCGTCGAGCCGGCGCAACGCCCTGCCGCGGAGGCGACCAGCCCGCCGGTCGGTCGGCGGCCGGACCGGTGTGAGCCGGTCGGTCAGCGCCCGGCCCGGCGGCCGGTCAGCGCCCGGCCCGGCGGCCGGTCAGCGGTCTGTCCGTCGGTCAGCGGCCGGCCTCGAGCGGCCATGCGCGCTGCCGCTCGTAGTCCTGGGCGGACAGGATGTCGCGGATCTCGCGGGTGTCCGCCTCGGGGTGGCGGCCCAGGATCAGGTCGAGCTCGGCGCGCTCGGCCGGCGTCTGGAACGCGGCCAGCTCGGCGCAGAGCTGACGGTGGGCACGGCGGGCGGTGCGGCGCTCGGCGAGCTGCGCACGGGTGTCGGTGAAGAGGGTCATGAGGGGCATCGGGGTCTCCTGATTTGCTCACGGAACGTGATAGAGGAGGCTTCGTCGCCTGCGATCCAAGCCTTACCGATGACCGTGTCAGAACCAAATCCCGCAGGTGACAGGTTCGCGAGGAAAGTGATCGGGGCCACGGGAAACCTGTAGCGCCGGTCACTCAAAGTGGCGAAAGCCCAGGTCAGGCCGCACTCGTGTTTCGCACCACAGAGCGGCAGACCAGGCCCTTGTGGACAACGCCGTCTCCACTGTGGCCGCCGGTCTAGGCTCGCCCGATGAACAGCTACTACGAGCGGGTCGGCGAGCACCGGTTCCGGCCGGGTGCGGCGGCCGGCGGCGCGTGGGCGCCCGACGAGCAGCACATCGCGCCGCTGACCGGGCTGATCGTGCACGAGATCGAGCGCGTGGCCGCCGGGCGCGGCGGTGGCGCGCTGGTCACGTCACGGATCAGTGTGGACATTCTGGGCCGGCTGCCGATGGAGGAGTTCGAGGTGCGCGTCGAGACGCTGCGCCCGGGGCGCACGATCGAGCTGCTCGAGGCGGTGGTGACGGCCGGCGGGCGGCCCACGGTCCGGGCCCGGGTGTGGCGGCTCGCCGGCTACGACAGCGGGGCGGTCGCCGGCGGGGAGGCGGGCCCGCTGCCTGGCCCGGAGACGCTGCCGACCACGGCGCCGCCGCCGATCTGGCGCAGCGACTTCCTCGACACGCTCGACATCCGCTACGCGGGCGAGCCGGCACCGGGCCGCGGCGCCGCCTGGATCACCAGCCCGCTGTCCCTGGTCGCGGGCGAGCCGGCGAGCGCGGTCGCGGAGTTCGTCAAGGTCGTGGACCCGGCCAACGGCATCATGGTCCGCGCCTCCCCCGCCGAGTGGATGTTTCCCAACGTGGACCTCACGATCCACCTCCACCGCACCCCGGCCGGTCCGTGGACCGGCCTCGACGTCGACGTGGTCCTGGGCCCCTCCGGCCACGGCGTCACGAGCACCGTCCTGCACGACCTCCACGGCCCGGTGGGCCGCGCCGAGCAGATGCTGACCGTCCGCCCGCGATGAGCTCGGTGGCCGCCGCCGTTCTGCCCGCCCCGGTTCTGGACGCTGCCCTGCCGGCTGCTGTCGCCCTTGCGCGGGGCGGCGCGCGCCTTTGCCTGCGGCGTCGGGTCGGGTCGAGCCGGGCGGGGTTCAGACTTCGGGGAACGTGCTCTCCAGGTTCAGCCAGCGGTCGGCGAGCTGGCGGCGGCGGCAGGCGACGAGGTGACCGGCGAGAATCGCGGGCTGATTGCCGCGTACACAGGCGTCTGCTCCCGCAGTGAGAACGGCGGCCACCTGCTCGGCGGGCGCGTCCGGTCGCGGCGGTCGGAGGGCGGCCACCCCCGCACAGTAACCACCGCGGTGCGCCGCTTCCGCAGAACGCCTCGGCGTGCGACCTTCGTGCTCCCGGATGTGCCGGATCGGGCTCGACGGAGGGAACGCGCGGTGGACGGTGCCGGAGCCCTGGACGTGTACGACA
>CAKUMG010001243.1 GCA_934667465.1 uncultured Actinoplanes sp.
GCGTAGGACCGGCATATCCCCAGGACAATGCCGGACGCCGCGGCCGATTGTGCACCCTCAGCACGCGCCCGCGAGCGGGTCGCCGAAACTTGTCACACCCCCGACGTACGGTTGGTCCCATGGCGCTCGACATCCCACGACTCGACGGCACCTTCCAGGTCGTCAGCGACTACCAGCCGGCCGGTGACCAGCCCGCGGCCATCGTCGAGCTGGAGCGACGGGTGCGCCGCGGCGATCGCAACACGGTCCTGCTCGGCGCCACCGGCACCGGCAAGAGCGCGACGACCGCGTGGCTCATCGAGAAGCTGCAGCGGCCCGCGCTCGTCCTCGCACCCAACAAGACGCTGTGCGCGCAGCTCGCCAAGGAGTTCCGCGAGCTGCTGCCCAACAACGCCGTCGAATACTTCGTCAGCTACTACGACTACTACCAGCCCGAGGCGTACATCGCGCAGTCGGACACCTACATCGAGAAGGACTCCTCGGTCAACGAGGAGGTCGAGCGGCTGCGGCACTCGGCGACGATGTCGCTGCTCACCCGGCGCGACGTCGTCGTGGTCGCCACCGTCTCCGCGATCTACGGCCTGGGCACCCCGCAGGAATACCTCGAGGGTGCGGTCCGGGTGAAGGTCGGCGGCGAGTTCGACCGCGACACGCTGCTGCGCCGCCTGGTCGACATCCGCTACGCGCGCAACGACATCGCGTTCCAGCGCGGCACGTTCCGGGTCCGGGGCGACACGCTCGAGATCATCCCCGCCTACGAGGAGCTCGCGATCCGGCTCGAGTTCTTCGGCGACGAGATCGAGAAGCTCTACTACCTGCACCCGCTCACCGGCGAGATCGTGCGCGAGGTCGACGAGCTGGTGATCTTCCCGGCGACGCACTACGCGGCCGGCGCGGAGCGCATGGAGCGCGCCATCGTCGACATCGAGGCGGAGCTGGCCGAACGGCTGGCCGAGCTGGAGCGGCAGAACAAGCTGCTCGAGGCGCAGCGGCTGCGCATGCGCACCACCTACGACATCGAGATGATGCGCCAGGTCGGCTTCTGCAACGGCATCGAGAACTACTCGATGCACATGGACGGCCGCTCGCCCGGCGACCCCGCTTACACGCTGCTCGACTACTTCCCCGACGACTTCGTCACGGTCATCGACGAGTCGCACGTGACGATCCCGCAGATCGGCGGCATGTACGAGGGCGATGCCTCGCGCAAGCGCATCCTCATCGAGCACGGCTTCCGCCTGCCCAGCGCCGCCGACAACCGGCCGCTGCGTTTCGACGAGTTCCTCGAGCGCGTCGGCCAGATGGTGTTCCTGTCGGCGACCCCGGGCCCGTGGGAGATGCAGCAGGCCCAGGGCGAATACGTCGAGCAGGTCATCCGCCCGACCGGCCTGATCGATCCCGAGGTGGTGGTCAAGCCGACCAAGGGCCAGATCGACGATCTCATGCACGAGATCAAGCTGCGCACCGAGCGCGACGAGCGCGTGCTGGTGACCACGCTCACCAAGAAGATGGCCGAGGACCTCACCGACTATCTCCTCGAAAACGGCATCCGTGTGCGTTACCTGCACTCCGAGGTCGACACGCTGCGCCGCGTCGAGCTGCTCAAGGAGCTGCGCAAGGGCGACTACGACGTGCTCGTGGGCATCAACCTGCTCCGCGAGGGTCTCGACCTGCCCGAGGTGTCGCTGGTCGCCATCCTCGACGCCGACAAGGAGGGCTTCCTGCGCAGCGGGCGCTCCCTGATCCAGACGATCGGCCGCGCGGCCCGCAACGTCTCCGGCCAGGTCCACATGTACGCGGACAAGATCACGCCCTCGATGCGCGACGCCATCGAGGAGACCGACCGCCGCCGCGCCAAGCAGATCGCCCACAACGAGGCGAACGGCATCAGCCCCGAGCCGCTGCGCAAGAAGATCCACGACATCCTCGACGACATCTACCGCGAGGCCGAGGACACCGACAACGCCCTCGGCGGCCCGGTCGTCGGCGGCGCGGGCCGGCAGATGTCGCGCGGCAAGGGCCCGGTCCCGGAGACCCGCTCCAAGGGCGGCCGGGCGGCGGCATCGGCCCCGGCGCGTGAGGGCATGGCCCGCGCGGAGCTCGCCCAGCTCATCCAGGACCTCAACGACCAGATGCTGGCGGCGGCGCGCGAGTTGCAGTTCGAGCTGGCCGCCCGCATCCGCGACGAGATGAGCGAGCTCAAGAAGGAGTTGCGCGGCATGGACGTCGCCGGCGTCCGCTGACGAACGCCGCCGGGCCGGCCCCGCCCCAGCAGTGCGGCGCCCGGCCCGGCGGCGTGCCGGGTCGGGTCCGGAGCCGGTCCGGCGGTGCGGAGC
>CAKUMG010001244.1 GCA_934667465.1 uncultured Actinoplanes sp.
ATGGCGATGGTCTTCCAGCCCGGCGTCTCCACCGCCGCCAAGGTGACCAACGTGTCCGGCCGCGGCGTCGGCATGGACGTGGTCAAGACCAACATCGAGCGGATCGGCGGCGCGGTCAGCGTCGACTCGACGCTCGGCGAGGGCACGGTCTGGCGGCTCAACATCCCGCTCACGCTCGCCATCGTGCAGGCGCTGACCGTGGACTGCGGCGACCAGCGCTACGTGATCCCGCAGATCGCCGTGCTGGAGCTGGTCTACATCGACGGCAACTCCACGAAGATCGAGTACGCCTCCGGCGCGCCCGTCTACCGGCTGCGCGGCAAGCTGCTCCCGCTCGTCCGGCTCGACCGCACCCTCGGCCTCGACGTCGGCGGCGACCAGGGCGTCTACATCATGGTGCTGCAGGCCGACGGCCGGCGCTTCGGCCTGGTCGTGGATCGCGTCCTCAACACCGAGGAGGTCGTGGTCAAGGCGCTCAACAGCCGCCTCAAGGACATCGGCCTCTACTCCGGCGCCACGATCCTCGGCGACGGCAAGGTGGGCCTGATCCTCGACGTGTCGCAGCTGGCCCGCCGGTCGCACCTGGCGGCCGAGGGCGACCGGGAGAACCTGGTCGGCACGTCCCGCGCGGGTGCCGGCACCGGCAACGGCGAGCGGCTGCTCATCACCGCGGTCGGCGAGCGCCGGGTGGCGATCCCGCTCGACACGGTCACCCGGCTCGAGGAGTTCCCGCGCAGCCGCATCGAGCAGGCCGGCTCGCGCGAGGTCGTGCAGTACCGCGGCCAGATCCTGCCGCTCATGCGCCTGTCGCACGTGCTCGGCGCGTACAGCGACGCGGAGGAGGGCGACACCGTGTCGGTGGTCGTCTACAGCGAGGGAGGCCGCAGCGTGGCGCTGGTGGTGGACCGGATCGTCGACATCGCGGAGAACGAGGCCACGGCCCGGCGCGACGTCGAGG
This sequence comes from uncultured Actinoplanes sp., assembly GCA_934667465.1. Taxonomy (GTDB): domain Bacteria; phylum Actinomycetota; class Actinomycetes; order Mycobacteriales; family Micromonosporaceae; genus Actinoplanes. The sequence goes on from CAKUMG010001244.1 coordinate 959, forward strand.
AGGACGGCCTGGTCGGCACGGCGGTGATCCAGCAGCGGGTGACCGAGCTGCTGGACGTGCGCCGGGCGATCCTGGCCGCCGACCCGAACTTCTACAGCGAGATGTCCGGCGACATGTTGGTGGAGGCCTGAGATGCCGAGCCGCCAGTTCGCCACCTTCGAGGTGGCCGACCAGCTGTTCGGTGTCGAGGTCGACACCGTGCAGGAGGTCCTCTCCTACAACGAGTACACCCCGGTGCCGCTGGCACCGCCGGCCGTGGGCGGGTTGTTCAACCTCCGCGGCCAGGTGATCGCGGCGGTGGACCTGCGGGTGCAGCTGGGCCTCGCCCGGCAGGCGCTGCAGGGCCCGGTCATGAACGTGATCCTGCGCGGCGACGGCGAGCCGGTCAGCCTGCTGGTGGACCGGATCGGCGAGGTCGTCGACCTGGACGACGACATGTTCGAGCCGCCGCCGGACACGCTCAGCGGCCCGACCCGCGAGCTGGTGGTGGGCACGTTCAAGCTGGACGGACGGCTCATGCTCGCGCTCGACGCGAATCAGGCGGTCGACACGTTCCGAGCCACCACCTGATGTACAGCCTCGTCAGCGCCCCCGTCCTCGGCTTCGACCTGACCCGCCTGGCAGGCGGGTCGGCGACCGCCGAAGTGCTGCTGCGCGCCCTGCGCCTCAGCGTCGGGGACCTGCCGATCCTCGCGGACCGGCTGCCCGACGAGGGGGTGCGCGGCCCGCTCTGGGTCGAGGTCGAGAGCGCGGCCCGCCGGCTGCCCTCGCTGAAGGGCATGAAGGCCGACGACCCGGCGAGCTCGCTCGCGCTGGTCGAGCGGGCGCCCATCGGCTCGGTCGACGCGCTGCTCACCTGCCTGCGCTACGACGTGATGTCGTGGACGTGGCAGGGCACCGGCCGCGACGCGAAGCAGACGGAGACGGCCGCCTCGGCGACCGCCCTGCTCTGCGACGCCGCGGTCGCCAGCTACCTGCGCGAGGTGCTGGACGAGCAGACCCGCCGGATGCTCGGCGCGGGCTGGGTCTCGGCCGTGCGCAAGCTGCCGGTGGGCAAGCCGATCGATCTGGGCCCGCACCACTACGCCGTGTCGGCGCTGCTCGACCGGCTGCGCTCCCTGACGCCGAACGACCTGCAGCGCCTGACGTCGTCGGCGGAGGACGCGCGGCGTACGGCGGGAGGGTGGTCCCCGGCGGTGCACTCCGCCTCCTGGGCCGCCTATCTCTCGGACCGGGTCCGGACCGCCGCGGCCGCGCAGATGCTGCTCGTGCAGGCGATCGACATCGCCGCGATCCCGCTGGCCGACCGGGCCGGCGGGGTCTGGAACATGCTCAGCGGCGCCGTCCAGGCGCTCGTGGTGCG
>CAKUMG010001245.1 GCA_934667465.1 uncultured Actinoplanes sp.
GAGCTGCGGCAGCATGCGGCCCCGCCGGGCGAGATCACACCCGAAGCCGGCCAGCAGCGACAGGTAGCGCAGGGACGCGGCCGCCGACCACGGGCTCTCCACGCCCGGATCGGCGAGCGCGCCCAGGGCGGCCATGGCGCTGCCGTCGGCGAGCACGAGCGCCGGGGTCTCCCACCGTGCCGCCTTGAGCCCTCGCGTGGGGGACTCGATGCCGGTCTCCGGCGACGGCAGCGGGCCCTTGGCTGTGCCGGGCAGCAGCAGGCTCAGCAGCAGATCCTCCGACCCGGCGAGGGCCTCCCGAAGGTCGTCGGACGAGCCGGCGAGCACCTCGGCGACCTCGCGCGAGCGCGGGGCGAACGGGTGTGGCCGGCGCCGGGCGCGCGACGAGGTGGTCAGGGGAAGGGCGGGATCCTCGGCCCAGAGAGCGAGCCGCCCCGGCACCGAGGCCCCGGTGATCCACACGCCATGCACGACGAGCACTGCGACTCCGATTCCGATCGACCCACCGAGACTAACGACCGATCACGTCCGCTGCTCACGGCGTCACCCCGGAGACGCGATGATCGGCGCCGGGAGCCGGGCGGAGTGACACTCGCCGCATCCCGGGCCCGCCGGAGGAGACGTACGCTTCAGGGCGTGACGGGAAACGCGGAGATCGACGACATCCTGGCCCGCGCGGCCGACGGCGGGCGGATCACGCCCGACGAGGCGCTGCTGCTCTACACCGACGCGCCCTTCCACGCCCTGGGCGAGGCGGCCGACGCGGTGCGGCGCCGGCGCCACCCCGAGGGCATCGTCACCTACATCATCGAGCGCAACGTCAACTACACGAACGTCTGCGTCACGGCGTGCAAGTTCTGTGCCTTCTACCGGGCGCCGAAGCACAAGGAGGGCTGGTCGCACCCGATGGAGGAGATCCTCCGTCGCTGCGCCGAGGCCGTCGACCTGGGTGCCACTCAGGTCATGCTGCAGGGCGGACACCACCCGGACTACGGCATCGAGTACTACGAGAACCTCTTCTCATCCGTCAAGGCCGCCTACCCGCAGCTGACGATCCACTCCATCGGGCCCAGCGAGGTCCTGCACATGGCCAAGGTCTCCGGCACCTCCATCGAAGAGGCCGTGCTGCGGATCAAGGCCGCGGGGCTCGACTCGGTCGCGGGTGCCGGCGCGGAGATGCTGCCCGCCCGGCCGCGCAAGGCCATCGCGCCGCTCAAGGAGTCCGGCGAGCGCTGGGTGGAGGTCATGTCCGTCGCCCACCGCAACGGCTTGAGCAGCACCGCGACGATGATGATGGGCACGGGCGAGACGGCGGCCGAGCGGATCGAGCACCTCCGGATGATCCGCGACTGCCAGGATCTCGCCGTGGCCAACGGCTACGTGGACTCGCCGGTCGAGGCGGGGGACGACAGGGGCGGGTTCCGGGCCTTCATCCCGTGGACCTACCAGGCGGAGAACAACCACCTCAAGGGCCGCACCCAGGCCACGACGATGGAATACCTGCGGCTCTTCGCGGTGTCCCGGCTGTTCTTCGACAACATCTCCCACCTGCAGCCCTCGTGGTTGACGACGGGCAAGGAGGTCGGCCAGCTCGCGCTGCACCTGGGCGGCGACGACCTCGGCTCGATCATGCTCGAGGAGAACGTCATCTCCTCCGCGGGCGCCCGCCACCGGTCCAACCTGCACCAGCTGATCGAGATGATCCGGACCGCCGACCGCATCCCGGCGCAGCGCGACACCGTCTACCGCCACCTGGCCGTGCACTGGACCGAGGCCGACGACCCGACCGACGACCGGGTGCGCTCCCACTTCTCCTCCACGGTCATCAAGAGGGGCCGCAAGACTCTTCCGCTCGTCGAGGCTTCCTGAGGGGTCCCAGTCGGCCGTACGACCGTCCGGTTCGCCCGATCGGTCACCCGTTGGTCGCCGGAGCGGGGAGGGCTGTATTGCTCCTCGGTAACGAGGCGCGCGTCTCTCTGGTACCCGGTGTTCGGATGCGGTTACGTTGCCCTCGTAACACGCACGACTGAAGCGTCGCCGAGGCTTTCTGACCGCCGGCGGTGGGTTCTGAACCGACCCGTGGCGGTCGTATATATAACGCACGAGGTCCGAGCGGGATGGGTCACCCATCCCGCTCGTTCTGTGTCCGCACACCGAGCCGCGGCGGCCGGGCGCAGTCCGCACACCCGAGCGTCGGCCCGGGCCGGGCGCAATGGCAGAGTGGGTGGCGTGACGCGCGCAGACCTGGACAAGCAGCCGCACGAGGTCGCCGAGATGTTCGACGGCGTGGCCGAGCGGTACGACCTGACCAACACCGTCCT
>CAKUMG010001246.1 GCA_934667465.1 uncultured Actinoplanes sp.
AGGACGAGCGTGCCGTGCGGATGGTATACGCGCTGACCTTCGCCGTGCCGGGCACGCCCATCCTGTTCTACGGCGAGGAGATCGGCATGGGCGAGAACCTGGATCTCGACGGTCGGCTCGCGGTGCGCACGCCCATGCAGTGGTCCGCGGAGGGCGGCTTCTCGACTGCCCGTCCCTCGCGCTGGGTGCGCCGCGCGCCCGCCGGGCCGTACGGCCCCGAGAACGTCAACGTCGACCACCAGCTCGCGGATCCCGGCTCGCTGCTGTCGCACCTGCGGCAGGTGATCGGGTTGTATCGCTCGACACCGGAGCAGGCGTGGTCGCAGCTCGAGGTGCTGCCGGGTGGGCCCGCCGAGGTGCTCGCGCACGTGTGCCGCGGCGACGACTGGGCCATGCTCGCGCTGCACAGCTTCGCGAGCCAGGGCGCGACGGTGCGCATCACCGTGAAGGCGACCGACGCGGTCCTCACCGCCCGTCTCACGGGGGCGGAGAACGACGCGACCGCCCCGGAGACGCTCGACCTCGAGCCGGACGGCTGGCGCTGGTTCCTGCTGCACCCGGCCGACGCCGAGGTGGCCGGCCGCTGAGGCGGCGGCGCGCCACCGGACGTCGAAAGGCCCGGCCCCCGCGTGGGGGCCGGGCCTTTCTGTGTACGGCTCAGCGCCTCGTGATCTGGATCACCGACGGGCGGGGGCCGCCCCACTTGCCGCCGCTCAGCGCGTCCGGCTCGATGTAGTCGGGGAAGTACGAGTGCTGCGCACCCCACTCGCCGTCCTCGCCCGGGTGCTGCACCGCGACGAACACGCTGCCGTCCTCATCATGCACGACGGGCCCACAGGTCTCCGCCTCCCGCGGCACCGCGAGGAACTGCTGCACGCGACCGCGCTCGCGGCCCTCCAGCGGCACGCGGAACAGGCCGTCGTTGTAGCCGATGGTGCCCGGCTGGCCGTCCGTGGAGATCCACAGATTCCCGTCCGAGTCGAAGGTGAGGTTGTCGGGGCACGAGATCGGCGAGACCCGGTCGACGGGGTAGCCGGCGAAGTACGTGTTCGGCGTGGTGGCGGGGTCTCCGCACAGCAGCAGGATGCTCCACCCGAACGTCGTCGCGGAGTTGTCGTTGCGCGCCTCCGTGATCTCGATCACGTGGCCGTCGCGGTTGGCGTTGCGCGGGTTGGTCTCGGTAGCGCCCTCCTTGCCCGCCTTGCCGCGATCGGTGTTGTTGGTGCAGGCGACGTACACGCGTCCCGTCTTCGGGTTCGGCTCGACGTCCTCGCAGCGGTCCATCTTCGTCGCGCCGACCGCATCCGCAGCGAGCCGGGTGTTCACGAGCACCTGGTCGACCGTGAAGCCGGCGACGGCGCTGCGGCCGTTCACCATCAGCGGCACCCACTCGCCCGTCCCGTCGAACCGGCCGTCCGAGGGCAGCGCGCCCGTGCCGGTGATCTCCTCGATGGGGGAGTCGCCGCGGAACCGCGCCACGTACAGCGATCCGGCGCTCAGCAGCTTCTTGTTGTGCGCGCGCGCCCCGCGGCTCGCGCCGCGCTGGCGGCGCTGCGCCGAGACGAACTTGTAGAGGTAGTCGAACCGCTCGTCGTCCCCCATGTAGGCGACGGCGTGACCCGAGCGGCTGATCGTCACGTTCGCGCCCTCGTGCTTCATCCGGCCGAGCGCCGTGTGCTTGACGGGCGGCTCGTGAGGGTTCTCCGGGTCGATCTCGACGATCCACCCGAAGCGGTTCGGCTCGTTCTCGTAACCCGGCTGGCGGGCGTCGAACCGCGGGTCGACCGCCTCCCAGCCGTAGCTCGAGGGGTTCGCGCTGAGGCCGTACCGCTTCTGCTCGGGCGAGACGCCGGGGGCGACGAAGTAGCCGTTGAAGTTCTCCTCACCCGACAGCACCGTGCCCCACGGCGTGGTGCCGCCCGCGCAGTTGCCGAACGTCCCGACGGGGAAGCGGCCGGCCGGATCCTCGACCGTCCTCAGCAGGCGGGAGCCCGCCGCGGGGCCGGAGAACACCATGCGGGTGTCGGCGGTGATGCGGCGGTTGCGGCGGGCGCCGATGCGGTACTTCCACGGCTCGCCGGAGCGGCGCCGCTCGAGCTCGACCACGGCCATGCCGTGCGCGGCCTTCGACACGCGCAGCTGCTCGAGGCGCTCGTCCTCGTCGGCCGCGGGCGGGAACATGATGCCGGGATTGACGTACTCCTGGTTCGCCACGAGCAGTGCCTCGCGGCCGTTCCGCTCGACCAGGATGTCGAGATAGTCGTTGTTGTAGCCGAACTGCCGCGCCTGCTTCTCGGCGGTCTGGTTGTTCGGGTCGAACA
>CAKUMG010001247.1 GCA_934667465.1 uncultured Actinoplanes sp.
TCTTCATGCTGACCGACGAGATCCCCGTGCGGGCCGCGCTGTTCGAACTGAACGCCGGGGAGCACGTCCTGCTGCTCCTGCAGCACCACATCTCCGGCGACGAGTGGTCGGTCGGGCCGCTCTTCGCCGACCTGCGCCGCGCCTACGAGGCCCGCCGCCACGGCCGGGCGCCGCGCTGGACCCCGCTGCCGCTGCAGTACGCCGACTACGCGCTCTGGCAACGCGACTACCTCGGCGACCTGACCACCGGGGAGGCCGCGCGGCAGCTCGACTTCTGGCGCGCCACGCTCGACGGCGCGCCCGACGAGCTGGCCCTGCCGTTCGACCGGCCGCGCACCGCCGACGCGGACTACCGCGGCGACTACGTGCACTACCAGATCCCCGCGCCCGTGCACCGCGCGCTCACCGAGCTGGCCCGCGCCGCCGGGGTCACCCCGTTCATGGCCGTGCAGGCCGCCGTCGCCGCGCTGCTGACCCGGCTCGGTGCGGGCACCGACCTGCCGCTCGGCTCCCCGATCGCCGGGCGCACCCAGGCCGGGCTCGAAGACCTGGTCGGCTTCTTCGCCAACACGCTCGTGCTGCGGGTCGGCACCGCCGGCGACCCCAGCTTCCGCGAGCTGCTCGGCCGGGTTCGCGCCACCGACCTCGCCGCGTTCGACCACGCCGACGTGCCGTTCGAGCGGCTCGTCGAGGTGGTCCGCCCGGCCCGGTCCACCGCCCGCAACCCGCTGTTCCAGGTCATGGTCACCCACCAGCACCGGCTCGGCATGGACCTCGGGGTCGGCGGGCTGCGCAGCGAGGCCGTCCCGTTCGGGCTCGACACCGCCAAGTTCGACCTGAGCTTCGGCTTCTTCGACGACCACGGCGGCGACGGCCCCCTGGATGCCGGCATCGAGTACGCGACGGCCCTCTTCGACAGGGCGACCGTGCAGGGCCTCGCCGAGCGCCTCACCCGGCTCCTCGGCGACCTGGTCAGCCTGCCGGACGCCCCGATCGGCGGCTTCGACGTCCTCACCGCGCCCGAACGCGCCGCCCTCACCGGACCCGTCCCCGCTCCCGCGCCGGTCCCGCTCGTCCCGGCCATGTTCGCCGAAGTCGTTGCCGCGCAACCGGATGCGGTCGCGTTGCTCACACCCGGAAACGAGCGCATCCCGTACGCCGAGCTGGCCGCCCGCGCCGACCGGCTCGCCGCGTCGCTGGCCGCCCGCGGGATCGGACCGGAGTCCGTGGTGGCGATCGCGTGCCCGCCCTCGGCGGAGTACGTCGTGGCGCTGCTCGGCGTCCTGCGCGCCGGCGCCGCGTACCTCCCGATCGACGTGGACTATCCGGCCGCCCGCCGCGACCACATGCTCGCCGCGGGACGCCCCGCGCTGACGCTCACCCCCGCCGACGTCCGCGACCTGCCCGACCACCCGGCGCCCGAGGTGACCGTGCGCCCGGACCACCCGGCGTACCTCGTCTTCACCTCCGGCTCCTCCGGCCTGCCCAAGGGCGTCCTCGGCACCCAGGGCGGCCTCGCCGCCCGCCTCGCCTGGTCCCGTGGGACCCTGCCCACCGCCCCGGGGGACGTGGTCGTCGCGAAGAGCTCGCCCAGCTTCATCGACGGCAGCACCGAGCTCCTCGGCGCGCTGCTCGGCGGCGCCACCGTGGTCCTCGCGGACGCCGCCCAGCGCCGCGACACCCACGCCCTCGCCGCCCTCATCGCGGCGAGCGAGGCGACCCGGATGACCGTCGTCCCGAGCCAGCTGCGCACGCTGGTCGCCGACACCGACCCGGACCTGCTGCGCACCGTCCGGCACTGGACCTCCAGCGGCGAGCCGCTGCCCGCAGCCCTGGTCACCGCCGTCCGCGACGCCCTCCCGGACACCGCGGTCACCGACCTCTACGGCTGCTCCGAGGCGAGCGGCGACAGCCTGGCCCGCTTCGACCCGGCCACCCGGGGGTTCGGTGCCACTGTGGACGGCACCCGCGCCTACGTGCTCGACGACAAGCTGCGCCCCGCGCTGACCGGCGAGCTGTACCTGGCCGGCGCCGGGCTCGCCCGCGGCTACCACGGCGACGCCCCGCTGACCGCCGCCCGGTTCGTCGCGAGCCCGTACGGCCCGCCCGGCACCCGCCTCTACCGCACCGGCGACCTCGCCCGCCTGCGCCCTGGCAGCGCTTGGGAAATCCTCGGCCGCGCCGACGACCAGGTGAAGATCCGCGGCGTCCGGGTCGAGCCGCGCGAGATCGAGGCGGTGCTCGCCACCTGCACCGGCGTCGCCGCCGCCGTCGTCATCCCCCGCGAGGTCAAGGGCGAGACCGAGCTGATCGCGTACGC
>CAKUMG010001248.1 GCA_934667465.1 uncultured Actinoplanes sp.
GTTCTGCAGGGCGTGCACCAGCAAAGCGGACCGCCCGGCGTTGAACGCGGCGTCCCCGTGCGGCACGCTCGGCGGCAGCGCGGCCCGCGCCGTCGAGGTCAGCCCCCGCTCCTGCGGGACGAAGATCGTCGGCCGTACGCCGTCGGCCACCGGCAGCCGCACGGCCCGCGCGCCGGTCGCCTCGGTCCAGGCGATCGTGAACCCGCCGAGCAGGCAGGGCGCGACGTTGTCGGGGTGCCCCTCGATGCGCGCCGCGATCCGCAGCGCCTCCGCGTCGGTGAGCGGCACGGTGCTCAGCCGCCGCGCCAGCTGCACGCCGCCGACGATCGCCGCGGACGAGGAGCCCAGCCCGCGCGCCTGCGGGATCCGGTTGACGCACTCCACCGCCACCCCGGCGGGCCGGCCGCCCAGCTCGTCGAAGGTGGCCAGCATCGCGCGCACGACCAGGTGGGACTCGTCTGCGGGCAGCTCGCCGGCGCCCTCCCCGGTGACGGAGACGGTGAACGAGTCGCCGGTGACGGTGGCGGTGAGATCGTCGGCGAGCGTGAGCGCGAGGCCCAGCGCGTCGAAGCCCGGCCCCAGGTTGGCGCTGGTGGCCGGCGTCCGCACGCGTACCGGCCCGGAGACGAAGGTCTGACCCATGCGCTGATGCTAGGGCTTGATCACCCCAAGGCGCCGACCCGTCGCCCGGTTGCCGCATCGCCGCAGCTCCCGGGCTCGCCCGCGGTGATCTCCGGCCGGTACGGTCTCCGCCATGAGCCCGCTCTACGTCGTCTCTTCGATGATCCCGCTGCTGCCGATCGCCGGCGTCATCGCGGCCGGCCTGATCCTCGTGTCCCGCAACCGGGCCCGCCTCGGCCGCCGCAGCGTCCGGCTGGCGAACCTCGGCCTCGGCGTGCTCGCCGCGGAGCTGGTCCTGAGCCTGCTCTGGTCCCTGGTGATCCCGCAGTTCGGCCGCAGCCTGGGGATGGCGTCGTTCGGCCTGTTCTCCGCCGTCGTGAACATCATTCTCGTGGTGTTCACGGCCGGCGGGGTGGCGCTGCTGCTCGGCGCCCTGCTGACCCGCTCCCCCGACGGCCCGGGCCTGGCCGACCGGCAGCCGGGCGGTTTCCTGGGCAGCCCGCAGCGGCCCGGCGACCCCTACCGGGGCCCGGGCTCGCTCTGATCCCCCGCTGTCTCGCGCCGCGCCGGCCGTCTCCACAGCCCGCGCGGCTCCGCCGTCGCACCTCGGCCCTCAAGTGATCATGCGGTGGCGGAAGGTTGCCCGTCCGCGGCGACTTTCTCCGCCGCCGGGCCGGGCCCGGTCAGCGACAGCTTGCGCGTGGCGATCCGCCAGCCCACGGCGTAGACCGCGGTGACCAGGCCACAGCCCGCGAGGATCACCCGCTCGTCGACGTGGTCCACCACCATCGCGGTGCCGAGCTGGCTGACCGCGATGGCCAGCGTCGCCACCATCAGGTCGGTGGCGAAGACCCGCCCGCGCAGCCGGTCCGGCACCTCGCCCTGCAGCGCGTAGTTGCTGAGCACCCAGTTCGTGCCGCCCGCGAAGTGGGCCACGAAGACCAGCGCGAGCACCGCGGGGAACCACGGCACCAGCGCCACCCCGACGTAGCCGAGGCCGTAGAGCAGCATGGACAGCGCCAGCCCGGGCAGCAGCCACGACCGGTGCCGCAGCACGGGGCGCATCACGAACGGCCCGACGAGCGCGCCCGCACCGCGTACGGCGAACAGCAGTCCCGCACCGAGCGCGCCCACCCCGTAGATCGACGCGAGCAGCGGGAAGACCGTCAGCACCCCGTTGCCGAGGCCCACCGCCGACTTCACGGTGATCAGGGCGCGCAGCCGCGGCCGGGCGCCGATGTAGCGCAGCGCCTCCAGCAGGGCGTGCCAGGCGTGGGCCGGAGCGGCGTCCGGATCGCGGGGCGCCTGCAGCGGGCGGCGGATCAGCAGCGTGAGCACGGCGGCGGCCAGCAGGCTCACCGCGGCCACGGCGAAGCTCACGTACGGCCCGGCAAGGCTGCTCACGATGCCGCCGAGCGAGGCGCCGACGATGGTCATGGTGCCCCAGGCCGAGCCCGCGACCGCGTTCGCCGCGGCCAGGTCGGCGGGGTCGACGACATTCGGCAGCGCCGCGGACGCCGCCGGGGAGTAGAAGGCCTTGGCGACCGCGACCAGCCCGATCGCCACCAGCGCCAGCGGTGCCGTCGCGGGCGTCCGGACCAGGAAGAGCAGCAGCACCGCGACGAGCGCGGCCAGGTTCGCGGCGATCAGGATCTTGCGGCGGTCCAGCCGGTCGGCGAGCGTTCCCGTGT
>CAKUMG010001249.1 GCA_934667465.1 uncultured Actinoplanes sp.
ACGCCGGACAGCGTGGAGGTGAACGCCCGCTGGGCGCCGGTGACGTCGTTGTTGAGCCGGCTGACCAGGGCGCCGGTCTGGGTGCGGGTGAAGAACTGCAGCGGCATCCGCTGGACGTGGTCGAAGACCTTGGTCCGCAGGTCGAGGATGATGCCCTCGCCGATGCGCGCGGAATACCACCGCTGGGCCAGCGAGAGCAGCGCATCGACGACGGCGAGCGCGGCGATCAGCAGGGCGAGCCGGATCACCGCCGAGGCCGCCCCGGCCCCGCCGTCCGTGATCGCGTTGATCACGTGACCCGCCAGGACCGGGGTGGCGACACCGATGCCGGCGGCGAACACGACGGTGACCAGGAACACCGTGATGTCCCGGCGGTAGGGCCGGGCGTAGGTGAGGATGCGCCGCGCGGTGCCCCGGCTCAGCCGGTGCTGGGTGACGCGCTCCTCGTTCTGCATCGAGCGCAGCATCGCCCAGGAGGAGGACCCGGGTCCCATGGCGGTCACCTCCACAAGTCATCGGTACGTCCGGCGGGCACCATCATGCCCGCCGGGTACGACAACTTCTGATGTGACCGCCTTGTTCCTACGTTCCTACTCGAGGCCGGCCAGGTCGCGCAGGCGGCGGGTCTGCGCTTCCCGTTCGGCGCGGTCCTGCTCGGCGTAGGAGCGCCCCAGCGCCCCGCCCAGCAGGGCCTTGATCTCCGACACGGCTCTCCGGTCGGCGGCCAGTACCGCGGCGGCCAGGTCCCGGACGGTTCCGTCCAGGTCACCGGCCGGGACGACGGTGGTCGCCAGGCCGATCCTGTCCGCCTCGCCGGCCGGGAGGCGGCGCCCGGTGAGGCAGATCTCCAGTGCCCGCGACGGCCCGGCCAGTTCGGCGAGCCGCTTGGTGCCGCCGAGGTCCGGTACGAGACCGAGGGCCACCTCGGCCATCGCGAATTGCGCGTCGTCGGCGAGCACCCGCAGGTCGCAGTTCAGCGCGAGCTGGAAACCGGCGCCGATCGCATGCCCCTGGACGGCGGCGATGCTGACGAGCGACGGCCGGCGCAACCAGGTGAACGCGTCCTGGAAGCCCGCAATACGGCTCGCGCACTCTTCGGGGGACAGCCGGGCGAGTTCGGACAGCGAAGAATCGCCGTCGCCCCGCACGACCGACAAGTCGAGCCCCGCGGAAAAAGCGCGTCCCTCACCGCGGACAATGACGACGCGGACGTCCCCCGGTAATGTGCGGGAAATAGTGGCGAGCTCGGCCCACATGGCAGGCGTCTGTGCATTGAGCACATCGGGCCGGCACAACGTCACCGTCGCGACCGGCCCGTCCTGTACGTATCGGACGCCTGCCGTGGAAGTGGTGGCCTCGCTGGTCGTCACGCCTTCTTGCGACGCCGGGCGCCGCCCCGCTGACGCAGCTGCACGCCGGACTCGGTGAGCACCCGGTGCACGAATCCGTACGAGCGACCGGTCGACGCGGCCAGCGCACGAATGCTCTCTCCGGAGGTGTAACGCTTCACCAGGTCCTTGGCGAGCGTCTGCCGCTCGCTGCCGACGATTCGACGACCCTTCTCAGTGCTGGTGGCTGTGCCCGTGGCTGCCATGTTGATTCCTCACGTCCCCAGACTGTGCGGTTCGATACGGTCCCACCTATTAGACCGCCTCCAACGATCATGCGCTAGGTATCTCGGGTTGACGAACGTGCCCATTTACCGGTGTCAGGAACCCGACGAAGCCCATCGTCATCAATGTCAGACAGTTGCCGGCCGAGCCCGTTCGGGCGTGGAAAGGCCGTTGCGGAACGCATTCCGGATCCGCGCGCGACGGCGTGACAACCGATACCACAGGCGCCGATCTACGCGTGATGACCTGCACAAACATCATCCACTCGGGGGTACGACAACGCTGTCACCGAGCGTGTGCGGGGCAGGGGTGCACAAACCGCTTCTGATGACCGAACGGGCACAATGCAGCGCGGGAAGCACGCCCGATCAGGCGCGCGGGGTGACCAGCGCCGGGCACGTGTCGCACTGTCTGTGTGGGCACCAGTTGACAACTGAGAATGCCGATGATCCTGGATCTCCGGCCGCCCTGCTCCCGCCCGGGACCAGCAGCGGCCCCGGTTGCGGCTTCCCGCAGCACAGGCAGCACGGCTCGGACGAGCCGGCACGACGAACGGGGCAGCCGGCCCCCGGGACGCCGGACGGTGGGAAGCCGGCGCCCGCCACGGGGGGTTGAAACGAGCGCAACCACTCACGCACGTAGCCGCGGTGGCGGAGCCGTTCTGGGGCCGCCAGGCCCCTGGCTCCG
>CAKUMG010001250.1 GCA_934667465.1 uncultured Actinoplanes sp.
CCCGCTTCGGTGCCGCCCTTCACGCCGCCCGCGTCCGGGCCGCCTGCTTACGCGCCGCCCGCGTCCGCACCGCCCGCGTCCGCGCCGCCCGCGTCCGCACCGCCCGGCTACGGGCCGCCCGCCTCCGCGCCGCCCGGTTATGGGCCGCCCGCGTCCGGGCCGCCGGATTCGGCACCGCCCGGCTTCGGGGCGCCGGCTCCGGCCGCGGCTACAGCTTCGCACGTACCGCCGGGGCCATCTTTCGGTTATCCACAGGAGGCGCCGCAGTCGGCTGTGGCGCCTCTCACGTCTTTTTCGTCGGTGCCTCAGCAACGTCAGCCCGCGGCATCGACGTACGTCTCCGCAGCTCCCTCGCTTGCCGCCGGACCAGGTCAGGAGCGGTCCCGGTCGTCGTTCTCGGTGCGGGCGCCGGCCCTGTTCGCGGCGATCGCGGCCGTCCTCGGCGTGGCCATCGCGGTGGTGGCGCTGGTCGTGGTGCTCGCCAGGCCGGGTGACGGCGGCGGCGAGTCGGATGTGCCAGTTTTGAGCGGTCCCGCCCCTACCGATGTCCGCCTCCGCGATTACGGAGGGTCAGTTCAGCTCTTCTGGACGGACCCCGCGAACGGCAAGGCGTCCTTCATGGTCACCGGCGGGCAGGCCGGTTCGCAGCTGCGGCCGATGGGTCAGGTCGGGCCCGGGACGACGTCGTTCCCGCTCAATGGCCTCAACGCTGAGCTGGACTATTGCTTCGCGGTCGTGGCCGTCTACAGCTCGAGCGAGTTCTCCACCTCGCCGCAGAGCTGCACCAGCCGTGAGCAGCCGGGCACGGGCGGCAGCCCCGGCAACTGATGATCACCCTCGGCGATCACCGTTATCCACAACTGTGATTTGCGAGGTGTCGGCGACGGCCCGGCGCACCCTATGATGGCCTGCGTTCCGCATGGTCATGGGCCGGCACACGGGGAGGGGCACACGCCTTGAGCAGCATGGATGTCGCGACGGAGCGCCCTCGGCGGCGCTGGCGCAGCCGCGGCGGTCTCGTCACTCTCGGTGTGGTGATGACGCTCGTCGGCGGCCTCGGCGCCACCGTGCTCGGGCTGGGCGCGGCCGACCAGGCCGTCGCCAGCTTCGACGCCGCCTCGTGGGCGTGGAGCAAGGCCAAGGGCGAGGCCTCCCGGATCAACGGCGTGACCGCGCGCGTCGACACCCGCGTCGACATCCCCCGGGCCAAGGGTCACCAGGTGCAGGTCGCGCAGAACGACCGCTTCGTGATCCTGCGCGACGCGAGCACCGGCGTGGTCAGCACCATGGACCTCACCTCGCTGCGCGAGGCCACCACCACGTTCAGCACCGCGTCGGGCCTCGGGGTCAAGGTGGCGCTGCACGAGGACGCGGTGTTCGTCATCGACTCCGTGCAGGGCACCGTCCAGCAGCTCGACCCGCGCACGCTGGCCCCGATCGGCGAGCTGCTGCGTTATCCGCCGGGCATCGCGGGTGGTGTGTTCGACGGCGAGGGCCGGCTGTGGATCGCGCTGCCCGCCGAAGGCACCGTCTCCGCGATCACCCCCGGCGCGCTGCCCGACACCGCCGGTGGCTCCGGTGCCGCGGCCGGGCCCGCGCAGGTGCGCACCGAGCCGGTGGCCCCGGGCAGCCACGACCTCGACCTGGCCACCCTCGAGGACGGCGTGGCGGTCCTCGACCGCACGACCAACGTGCTGACCACCATCAGCGGCGACGAGAAGGCCGAGGTCACGCTGCCGCTCGACGGCCCCGGCTCGCTGCCCGACCGGGTCACCGGCCCGGTCATCCCGGTCACCGTCGCGGATTCCCGCCACGTCTACGCGGTCAGTGGCAACGCCGCCACCGCCGACTTCGCGGTGCCGGGCGACGGCGACGCGGAGGATCTGCAGCCGGCCGTCGCCTACGAGGGCTTCTTCTACGTCGCCGACGAGGCCAGCGGCACAGTGCACGTCTTCGACCAGGCCGGGCGCGCGCAGAAGCCGATCGGGTTCAAGGACCCGGGCGGCCCGCTGGAGCTCGAGGTCCGCGAGACCTACCTGTTCATCAACGCGCCCGATTCGTCCACGGCCCGGGTCATCGACGACACCCATCGGGTCCGCTCGGTCGACAAGTACGCCGACGACGTGCTGGGCGGCGACCCGCCGCCGGTGCCGGAGACCCCGCCGCCGCCCCCGCCGAAGCCGAAGAAGCCCGCCGCGTCGGAGCCGGGCGCGCCGCGCAACGTGCGCGCCGCCGCGGGCAACGCCGAGGCCCGGGTCACGTGGCAGGCCGCGTCCGCCAACGGCGCCGCGATCTCGCG
>CAKUMG010001251.1 GCA_934667465.1 uncultured Actinoplanes sp.
GGGTGGCCCTGCTCACGCCGCTGATCAGCCGGCCCGTCGTGGCGCTGCTCGGCCGGATCTTCTCCTGGTCGCTGCCGGGGCGGCTGGGCCGGCTCAACTCGGGCCGCAACCCGCGGCGCACGGCGATCACGGCGGCGGCCCTGATGGTGGGCATCGCCCTGGTCACCGGCGTCACGGTGGTCATGGAATCGGCGAAGAGCAGCCTCAAGGCCGAGGCGGCGCGGGTCCTCAAAGCCGAGATCATCATCAGCGGCGACCAGAACGGCCCGCGCCCGCCCACGTACGACGAGAAGGTCCTGACCCAGGCCCGGCAGATCCCGGGCGTGCAGGCGGTCGCCGGGCAGGCCCACCCCGAAGCCCCTGCCCGCGGACCCGGGGCAGCCCGGCCGGTACGCCGTCGAGCGCCTCGACTACGACCTCGGTGACACCGCGACCACGCTGTCCGGGCTCAGTGACCTGCCCGCCGAGCTGCGCGCCGCCGTCTACGCCCCGAAGGGCGCCCGCGGCGAGCGGCCGGTCGTGGTGTTCCTGCACGGGCGCCACTCCGCCTGCTACAACCCGGCCACGCGGGCGACGAACAACACGAACTGGCCCTGCGCGGCGGGCTTCCAGCCGATCCAGAGCCACCTGGGTTACACGGAGACGGCCGAGGCCCTCGCCACCCACGGGTACGTCGTCGTGTCGATCAGCGCCAACGGCATCAACGCCAAGGACGCGAGCTCCACCGACGACAACGGCGCGCTCGCCCGCGGCCAGCTCGTCCTGAACCACCTCGACCTGCTGAACGGCTGGAACACGGACCGGCGGTCGCCGCTGCGCGGGCGGCTCGACCTGGCGGACGTGGGCCTGATGGGGCACTCGCGCGGCGGGGAGGGCGTCGTCGAGGCCGCGTTGCTCAACGCTGCGCGACGGAAGGCGTACGGGATCAGGGCTGTCCTGCCTCTCGCCCCTGTCGACTTCGGGCGTCCCGCGCTGCCGGACGTGCCGATGGCGGTGCTGCTGCCCTACTGCGACGGCGACGTGTCGAACCAGCAGGGGCAGCACTTCTACGACGACACCCGTTACTCCGTGCGCGACAATGCGCTGCGCTCGTCGCTCATGGTGATGGGCGCCAACCACAACTTCTTCAACACCGAGTGGACCCCGGGCGTCTCGGTCGCCCCGTCGAACGACGACTGGTCGCCCGCCGGCGACGAGGTGTGCGGCAGCGCGAGCCCTTCCCGGCTGAGCGCCGCCGAGCAGCGGGCGGCCGGCACGGCTTACATGGCAGGCTTCTTCCGCCTGGTCCAGGGTGGAGAGAAGGCGTTCCTGCCGCTCTTCGACGGCACCGGCGGCACCGTGCCGTCCGCCGGCCGCGCCGAGATCCACACGCAGGCGCAGCAGCCCGGCGCCCGCCGCACCGACGTCGCGCCGCTCGAGAAGCCCGCCCGCAACGTGACCGTCCGTGGGTTCGACCTCGCTGCGTACTGTTACAGCATCGCCGCCCGGACGCTGCCCGGTGACACACCGTGCTCGGCGACCACCGCCACCTCCAAGGTCCCGCACTGGACGCCCGCGACGTTCGCGCCGTCGGTGCCGCTCAGCCCGGTCCTGCGCCTGCAGTGGAGCCCGTCCTCCGCGCCGTCGCAGGTCAGCATCGCGACCTCCGGAGCCGGCCGCGCCGAGGCGCTCACGTTCCGGGCCGCCCGCGACGAGACCGCGACCGGCGACGTCGACCTCACGGTGACGCTGAGCGACAAGAAGGGCCGGACTGCGACCGTACGGGTGAGCGAGCGGAGCCCCGCCCTGACGCCGTTCCCGGCGTCGGCGAACACGCCCAACGGCATCAGCCGGCTCGGCAAGACGTGGCTGCGCACGGTCCGGATCCCGCTGACCGCCTTCCGCAAGGTCGACGCCGGGCAGCTCACCCGGATCGACATCCGGCCGGCGACCCCGGCCGGCGGCGCCTACCTGTCCGACGTGGCCTTCGACGAGCCGGGAGTGGGCGGCGGCACCGCGACCCGGCCCGCCCAGGCGAACGTCGCCGACACGACGGTCACGGAGGGTACGGGGTCCGCGGCCATGAAGCTGACCCTGACCAAGCGCCTGTCGTCGGCGGCCGTCGTCCAGGTCCAGACGGCGGCGAGCGGCTCGGCGACCGGCGGCCAGGTCCCCGCCCAGTGGTTCCCGGTCACGATCCCGCGCGGCGCCACGACCGCCACGATCCGGGTGCCCATGCTGGACAACGACGTGGTCAACACCGCCTCGCTGCGCTACAAGGTCACGATCTCGGCCCCGACCGGCGTCGCGATCG
>CAKUMG010001252.1 GCA_934667465.1 uncultured Actinoplanes sp.
CGGCGTCGATCCCCACGGCCGGCAGCTCCCCGGCCCGGGCCACCGCCGCCGCGCGGTATCCGGGACAGTGCGTCAGACTGCCGACCACGCCCTCCGGCCACCGCGGCGCGCCGCCCGGGCCCCGCACCAGCGGCACCGGCGCGTGGCCCAGCTCGGCGAGGGCGGCGCGCGCGCAGCCGCGTACGGTGGCGTATTCCTCGTGCCGCAGCGCGGTGGACCGCACCACCTGCGCCTGCTCCGCCGGGAACAAAGGCACGAGCAGATGGTCACCGTACGCTTCCGCCGCGCGCGCCGCGGCGGGCAGCAGCCCCTCGATCACGGCGTCAGGAGGCGCTGTGGCGCACCAGCGCCCAGCAGATCGACCCGAAGGCGCCCATGCAGGTGAGCGTCCGCAGGGCGTTCCACCGCACCCACGGGCCGTAGAAGGCCTTGCGGACCGCCCGCGGATCGGCGACACGCTGCGGGTCGCCGGCCGCGTCGAGCCGGTTGTTGAGCGGGATGTTGACGCCGAACGTGATCAGCAGCGTGACGACGTAGAGCCCCAGGGCGATCAGCACCGGCAGGAACACGGGCCGGTCCCCGCGGTGCAGCCACGCCGCCCAGCCGGTGGCGACCAGCGCGCCGAGGAACACCAGCGCGAACAGTCCGTTCTGGATGGACGCGTTGAAGCGCTGCATGGCGGCGACGAACGTCCGGTCGTCGGTCCGGCGCAGGCCGGGCATCACCGCGTTCGCAAACCCGAAGAACAGGCCGGCCATGAGCCCCAGCGTGATGGCGGCGGCGAGCAGCGTCGTCGTCCGCAACGGGTCCGACACGGCGGCACCCCTTCCCTCGATCCGATGATTCCCCCTCAGTCAAGCCGATCAAGGCTGGACGGTACATAGTCGAAAGGCTCGAAACCATGCTTGATCGTCTAGCCACGCTCGCCGATGACCGGTATTTTGGCGGCATGGACACCCTGACCGGACTCCTGGACGGCCCGCGGGCCCGCGGCGCCTTCCTGCTGAGATCGATCATGAATCCGCCGTGGAGCATGCGGATCCAGGACCGCGCGCCGCTGTCGCTGATCACGCTCGTGCGCGGCAACGCCTGGATCACCTTCGACGGCGACGAGCCCACCGCGCTGCACCCCGGCGACGTCGCGATCGTGCGCGGCCCCGACCCGTACACGGTGTCGGACGACCCGGAGAGCCCGGTGCAGGTCATCATCCACCCGGGACAACGATGCACCTCCGTCGACGGCACGGACCAGAGCGAGCTGATGGGCCTCGGCGTACGCACGTGGGGCGACAGCCTCGACGGCGAGACCGTCATGCTCAGCGGCACCTACCAGCTGCACAGCGAGGTCAGCCGCCGGCTGCTCGACGCCCTCCCCACGCTGCTGATCCGCCCGGGCGCGACCGGCGACCGCACCCTCGTCGGCCTGCTCGGCCAGGAGATGCTCAGCACCGGCGCCGCCCAGGAACTCGTTCTCGACCGCCTCCTCGACCTGCTGCTCGTGTCGGTCCTGCGCACCTGGCTCGACTCCCCCGACTCCGGCGTGCCCGGCTGGCACCAGGCCCAGGGCGACGCCATCGTCGGCCCGGCCCTGCGCATGCTGCACGAGGACCCCGCCCGCGCCTGGACCGTCGCCGACCTCGCCGCCGAGGCGGGCGTGTCCCGCGCGTCGCTGGCCCGCCGCTTCAACGACCTCGTCGGCGAGCCCCCGATGTCCTACCTCACCGGCTGGCGCCTCACCCTCGCCGCCGACATGCTCCGCACCAACAACGTCACCATCGGCACCGTCGCCCGGAAGGTCGGCTACGGCAGCTCGTTCGCGCTGAGCGCCGCCTTCAAACGCGAGCGCGGCCTGAGCCCGCAGGAGTACCGCAACTCCTCGGGCAGCACCCCCGCGCCCACCCCGGACACCAACGGCCGCGTCGTCTGGCTCACGGAGAACGTGTGACCGCGGGCCGCGTTCCGCAGCCCGGGTCCGACCCCGCGGCTTGATCGCTTGCCCCGCCGCCGAATCGGCCCCGCGGCCAGATCGATCCGCGGCCGGGTGGGCCCGCGGCCAGATCGATCCGCGGCCGGGTGGGCCCGCGGCCCATCCGTCTGCCCCACGGCTTAATCGCTTGCCCCGCGGCCGGGTGGGTCGCAGGCTGGCCGGATGCAGATGCACGCCGATCAGCTCGCCGTGTCCGAGGAGACCGTGTCGCAGCTGATCGGCGCGCAGTTCCCGCAGTGGCGCGACCTGCCCGTCCGCCGACTGACCTCCGCCGGCACCGTGAACGCGATCTTCCGCCTCGGCGAC
>CAKUMG010001253.1 GCA_934667465.1 uncultured Actinoplanes sp.
GTCGCGACCATGCTCGCCTCGAAGGCGCAGATCGTGCTGTTCTGGGGCCCGGATTACTGCGCGCTCTACAACGACGCCTACATCACGACGATGGGCAGCAAGCACCCCGCGCACCTGGGCCGCCCAGGCCGGGAGATGTGGGCCGAGACGTGGGCCCTGCTCGAGGACCTCTTCGCCGACGTGGTCACCGGCGACGAGGCGTTCTGGGCCGCCGACCACCCGTTCCAGCTCGAGCGGCACGGCTTCCTCGAGGAGACGTACTTCGACATCTCCTACGACCCGATCCGGCGCGCGGACGGCTCGGTCGGTGGGGTGTTCTGCATCGTCAGCGACACCACCCGCCGGGTGCTGGCCGACCGCCGGGCGCGCACGCTCGGCCGGCTCGGCTCCGAGCTCGCGGGCGAGCCGGATCAGGCGGCGCTCGGCACCCAGGTGGCGCGGGTGCTCGGCGAGAATGCGGCCGATGTGCCGATCGCGGTGCTCTATCTCGACGACCCGCAGGGCACGGGCGGGCTGGAACCGGTGGGCGTCTGCGGCGTCGGGGCGGCCGAGCTGCGCCCGCTCGCCGGTGAGCTGCGCCGGGTCGTGGAACGGGCGACCCGGACCGGTGACGAGGGCACCGTCCCCGCCCGGGAGCTGCTGCACGGGCCACCCGCGACGATCGAGGCCGAGGCGCTCGTGCTGCCGGTCGCGACCGCCACGGGCACCGTCGGCGCGCTGGTCGTGGCGGTCAGCCGGGCGCTCGCGCTGGACGGCCCCTACCGCGACTTCCTGCGGCTCGCCGCCGCCCAGATTTCGCGCGCGGTCGGCAACCTGCGCGCCTACGAGCAGGAGCGCCGGCGGGTCGCCGAGCTGGCCGCGCTGGACACGGCGAAGACGAACTTCTTCTCCAACGTGAGCCACGAGTTCCGTACCCCGCTGACGTTGATCCTCGGGCCTCTGGAGGAGCTGCTGAGCAGCCCGTGGCTGAGCGCGCGGGAGCGGGAACGGCTCGAGCCCATGCAGCGCAACGGCCTGCGCCTGCTCAAGCTGGTCAACACCGTGCTCGACTTCTCCCGGCTCGAGTCCGGGCGCCTGCGCGCCGCCTACCGCGCGACGGACCTGGCCGACTACACCGCGCGGCTGGCCGGCACGTTCGGCTCCGCCGCCGAGCGGGCCGGGCTGAGCCTGGAGGTGCACTGCCCGCCGCTGTCCGCGCCGGTCTTCGTCGACCGGGAGATGTGGGAGAAGATCGTCTTCAACCTGCTCTCCAACGCGGTCAAGTTCACGCCCTCCGGCGGCATCACCGTCCGGCTCGGCGAGCGGCACGGCTGCGCGGTGCTCGAGGTGGAGGACACGGGCGTCGGCGTCGCCGCCGACGAGCAGCGGTTGCTCTTCGACCGCTTTCACCGGGTCACCGGGGCCTGGTCCCGCAGCCACGAGGGTACGGGCATCGGCCTGGCCCTGGTCCGCGAGCTGGTCGAGCTGCACTCCGGCACGGCCACCGCGCGCAGCGAGCCCGGGGTGGGCAGCACGTTCACGGTCACCGTCCCGCTCGGCGCCGAGCACCTGCCGGCCGACCGCATCGTCCGGGACAGCGGGATCGCCGTCCCCCACGAACAGGCCCGCCTCTATGTGGAGGAGGCGCACTGGTGGCTGGGCGAGGACGAGCCCGCCGACGGCGACGACACCGGCGAGGTGCAGCGGGGGCGGCGGGGCCGGGTGCTGCTCGCCGACGACAACGCCGACCTGCGCGACCACGTGGCCCGGCTGCTGCGGCCGCACTGGGACGTGACCGCCGTCGTGGACGGGCAGGCGGCGCTCGACCGGGCCCGCGAGGAGCCGTTCGACCTGGTGCTCACGGACGTCATGATGCCGCGGCTCGACGGGTTCGGGCTGATCGAGGCGCTGCGCGCCGACGAGCGTACGCGGGACCTGCCGATCCTCGTCCTCTCCGCGCGGGCCGGCGAGGAGTCCTCCGTGGAGGGTCTCTCCGCCGGTGCCGACGACTATCTCGTCAAGCCGTTCTCGGCCCGCGACCTGACCGCGCGGGTCCGCGCGAACCTCGAGCTCGGCCAGCTCCGCCGCCAGATCATCAGCCGGCTCCGCGGGCTGGTCGACGCGGCCGCGGCGGTGAACACGGTCCGGACCACGGCCGAGGTGCTCGACGTCGCCGCCCGGCACGTCCGCGCCATGACGTCGGCCGGGCGGGTGGTCGTCACCGCGCCCGGTAGCCGGGCCGAGGTGGACGGCGGCGCGCCTGACACCCAGACGCCCGACTCGGTGCTGCCGCTGCCGGACACCTCCGGTGC
>CAKUMG010001254.1 GCA_934667465.1 uncultured Actinoplanes sp.
CCGCCGACGGCATCGACTCGGCGGTGCGCGGGCGGCTGTTCCCGGCACACCCCGGACCTGTCCACACCGGAGTGACGAGCTGGCGCCTGGTGGTGCCCCACCCGGGCGGCACGCTCGAGCCGGTCGAGTTGTGGGGCCGGGGCACGGTGTTCGGCATCGTGGTCCTCGGCGACGGCCGGGTCTACTGCTACGCCACGGCGCCCGCGAAAGCCGGCGAACGGGCCGGCGAGGAGAAGGCGGAGCTGCTGCGCCACTTCGGCGGGTGGAGGCGCCCGGTCCGCGAGCTCATCGAGGCCGCCGATGCGGTGGTGCGCACCGACATCCGGTGCCTCGACGAGCCGCTGCCCCGCTTTCACGACGGCCGGGTGGTGCTGCTCGGCGACGCCGCGCACGCGATGACGCCCAACCTCGGTCAGGGCGCGTGCCAGGCCCTGGAGGACGCCGTGACGCTGGCCGCGGTCGCGGGGTCGCCGGAGCGCTACTCGGCGGCCCGGGTCGCGCGGACCCGGGCCGTCGCCGCCGCGTCCCGCCGGATCGGGCGGCTGACGCAGCTGTCCCACCCGGCCGCCGTGTGGGCGCGGAACACCGCGATGACCCTCGCCGGGCGCGCCGGGCCGAACCTCGTGCTCCGGCAGATGGACCCGGTGCTCGGGTGGGTGCCGCCGGAACCCCGTACAGTCGCAGGCAGTTGATCCAGAAAGCGGTTGAGCTAGGAGAACAGCGTCGAGTAAGCGTTGAGGGCCGGCTGCCCGCCCAGGTGTGCATAGAGGACCGTCGCGTCGGCCGGGATCTCGCGCCGGGAGATCAGGTCGATGGCGGCGGCGAGGCTCTTGCCCTCGTAGACCGGGTCGGTGACCATGCCCTCGGTGCGCGCGCCGAGCTTCATCGCCTCGATCGTGGCCTCGTCCGCGATCCCGTACGTGCCGCCGTGGTAGCGGTCGTCGAGCAGGATCTCGTCGTCGCTCAGCTCGCGGCCGATCTCGATCAGCGACGCGGTGGCGCGGGCGATCCGGGCGACCTGGTCGCGCGTCTCGGCGGGCTTGGCGGAGGCGTCGATGCCGAGGACGCGGCGGGGGCGGTCGTCGCCGAGCGCCGCGAAGCCCGCGATCATGCCCGCCTGGGTGCTGCCGGTGACCGAGCAGACGAGGATCGTGTCGAAGAACACCCCGAGCTGCTGTTCCTGCTGCGCGACCTCGGCCGCCCAGTTCGCGAAGCCGAGCCCGCCGAGGCGGTGGTCGGAGGCGCCCGCCGGGATCGCGTACGGCTTGCCGCCGGAGGCCTCCACCTCCGCGAGCGCGAGGTCCCAGCTCTCCTTGAAGCCGATGCCGAAACCGGCCTTGACCAGCCGCACGTCCGCGCCGGCGAGCCGGCTGATGAGGATGTTGCCGACCTTGTCGTAGACGCTGTCCGGCCAGTCGACCCAGCTCTCCTGGACGAGGACGCACTTCAGTCCCGCGTACGCCGCGACGGCCGCGACCTGCCGGGTGTGGTTCGACTGGACGCCGCCGATGGAGACCAGCGTGTCGCAGCCCTGCGCGATCGCGTCGGCGACCAGATACTCGAGCTTGCGGGTCTTGTTCCCGCCGTACGCGATGCCGGAGTTGCAGTCCTCCCGCTTCGCCCACAGGGCGGCGCCGCCCAGGTGCCGGGTGAGCCGGTCGAGCCGGTGCACGGGCGAGGGCCCGAACAGCAGCGGGTAGCGCTCGAAGTCAGTCAGCGGCATGGTCGTCTCCCTGGTGGACGTGGCTCCAGATGGTGCCGTTGACGGTGCGGGCCCGCGGCGCGTCCCCGGCGGCGAGCGCGGCGATGAGCTCGTCGTGCTGCCGGATCGAGCGCTCGCCGTGCGGTGACGCCCAGAGCAGGCGCTCGGCGCGGCGGATCAGCGGGGTGAAACGGGCGATGGTCAGCGCGGCGGCGACGTTGCCGCAGGCGTCGACGGGCACGGCGTGCAGGGCGTCGTCGGCGGCGAGCGCCGCGTCGAGGTCACCGGTGCGGACCGCCGCGGCGAAACGCTCGCCGGCCGCGCGCATCCGGGCGAGCTGCGCGCGCGTGAGCGACGCCGCGCCGAGGGCCAGGTCGTGCATGGCCCCGACGACGGCGGCGGCATCCCGGACGTCCTTCTCGACCAGCGGCGTCACGCGCGTGTAACTCTGCGGCTTGCTCTCGACGAGCCCCTCGCTGGTCAGCCTGCCGATCGCGTCGCGGACCGGCGCCCTGGACAGCCCCAGCCGGCCGGCGAGGTCGTCCGTACGCAACGCGGCGCCCGGCGCCAGCGTCCCGTCCACGAT
>CAKUMG010001255.1 GCA_934667465.1 uncultured Actinoplanes sp.
GCGCAGGCCCGGCGGCGGCGCGTCCACCGGGGCGGCCCAGGTCGCGGCGCCGGCGGCATCGGGGGCGGTGGGAGAAGAGGCGGTGGGAGCGGGTGCGGGTGACGCCCACACCGGCGGCGCCGCGTCCGGCTGGGCCGGGAACGCGCTCAGCGGGACCGGGGACTGCTCGGGCGGCTGCGGCGTCGTCATGGCGGACAGCTTCCCACACCCGCCGCACCGCGCCGGTCACTGTCCACAGGCAGGATGGCGGCCGTTCAGGACGCGGTCGGGAAGTGCAGGTTCCAGCGCCCCGACCGGAACGACAGCCGGGTCAGCGACAGCGGCGCCACGTCCAGCGCCCACAGCCGCTCGTCGGGCAGGCCCAGCGCATGAGTCAGGACTGCCCGCACGACGATCGGGTGCGCCACCGCCACCACGTTCTCGGCGGCCATCGCGTCGATCCAGGTCCCGGCCCGTTCCCGGACCGCGGCCAGGGACTCCCCGCCGTGCGGGGCCGCCGCCGGGTCGCTCAGCCAGCGGTGCAGCCCGGCCGCGTCGGCGTGGGCGAGCTCGTCGAGGGTCCGGCCGGCCCAGCTGCCGAAGTCCGGGTCGGCCAGGGCCTTCTCCGGGACCGCCGTACGGCCCAGCGCCTGCGCCGTCTCCACCGCGGCGCGGGCCGGGGAACACACCCACAGCGCGTCGCGGCCGAACCCGGCAACGACGAGGGCGGCCGCGCGGCCGCCCTCGTCCAGGTCCTCGTCGCCGCCGAAGCGCGCCGCCCGCAACCCGCGGGTCGGGGCACAGGCCAGCAACCGCAGACCACTCACACCCGTACGGACTCCCGCTCCTGCTCCTGACCCGGCTGCCGGGAGACGCCGAGCCGGGACAGCAGAGCCGCGAACGCCAGCCCCAGCGTCACCCACAGGGCCACCTGCGTGCCCAGCGACGTGACCCGGAAGTTCCACAGCAGGCTCGGCGGGAACCCGTCGGGCACCTCGTCGATGTTCGGCAGCAGCACATACCCGACGACCACGACCAGCAGGAACGCGGCGGTCGCCGCACTCAGGCGCAGCCATTCGCCGGCACCGGCACGCAACGACCGGAACGCCAGGACCGCCGCCCACACCGCGACCAGGCCGATCACCACGATCGCCAGGTAGCTGATCGTGCGCTGGTCGATGGTGGCCGGATCACCGACCGCGGGCGGGTTCGGCGGGTACTTGACGAACGGCACCAGCACCAGCCCGGTCACAGCGGCGGCGGCCAGGCCGAGACCGGCCCGGGCGTCGTCGCCGGTGCGCAACCGCCGCCGCAGCACGGCGTACGCGGTGGCGAGCAGCCCACCCATCGCCACGCCGTACAGGCCGGTGGCCAGGAACAGCCCGCCCTTCTGGCCCGTCCGGGAGACTTCGGCCTCATCACCGCCGTGGCTGTGCTCGGCGCCGGCGGCCGCTTCCTCGATCGCGATCGCCGCGTCGATCTTGGGTTCACCGAGGGTGTAGGCGAACAGGCCGGCCAGCAGGCCGGCGATCAGTCCCGCGAGCAGGCCTCGCAGCAGCACGGCGCCGAAGCTGGGCGCCGGCCGGGTCGCGGTCAGTGGCACGGCACGCCGAGCAGGTGACGGCCGTCGTGCATGAGCTCGTGCAGGAACATGCCGCTGCGCGATACCGCACCCTGGTCGAACGCGACCAGGTAGGCGAGCAGCAGCAGCCCCGCCACGGTCACGGCGGCCAGCAGCAGCAGGCGCGGTGAGACGGCGAGCGGACGGGCGGCCTCGGTTTTGGCCACGGCGGATCAGAGCTCCTTGCGGGATGACGCGTCCCGATCGACAGGCCTGTGACGGGTGATCGTCCTGACTCACGGCCCGCACGGGAACCGCTCACAGTGGCGCGACCGCACCGGAGTTCCACCGGTTTCCTCACGCCGTCACAGTTGGTTGCCCACAACCTAGCGGTGCGTGCGTGAGACGGTCAATCCGATCGATGCCCGGACCGATTACGCTGCCGTACGGGGGGACGCGATGCACACACTCCGGATGTCAGCCGCGATCGTCGTGACCGCGCTCGCCGTGCTGCTGCCCGCCGCGCCCGCGCACGCGTTCGTCTGCCCCCGCCCGCCGGCGCCGGCCGCCGACAGCGGCGCGCCGCCGTTCGAGAGTCGGTGGTACCCGCCGCAGCGGCTGGCCCTGTTCGCCACCGGCGCCGGGGTGCGGGTCGCGGTCCTGGACTCCGGGGTGGACCCGGTCAACCCGCAGCTGGCCGGCCGCGTCGCCCGTGGCCGCGACTTCCTGCACTCCCATCCCGACGGC
>CAKUMG010001256.1 GCA_934667465.1 uncultured Actinoplanes sp.
CCGCCTCGACGATCTCCACGGCCGCCCCGGCGTACTGGAAGGACTCGGTCATCGGGACCCCCTCTCCCTCCCAGCGGGACACGCCCGCGCCCGGACGGCCTCCCAGGAGCGCGAGCGATCCGGGTCCGGCGCCGCCCGGCAGCACCGGCCGATCGGCGGCACCGCGCCGACCAGCGGCGCGGGACCGGTCAGCTGGTGGCCATCCGGATCAGGGCGTTGCCGCCCAGCATGAGCACGTCGGCGCCGGCGACCAGGGCCATGCTCAGGCGCAGGCGGCGCGCGGCGAGCTCCGGGTCGGACCCGGTCATGCCGCGGGCCGCGAACCAGAGGCCGGCCAGCACCAGCGGGATCCCGCCGATGAGCAGCAGCCCGACCTGGCCCGGCGTGTCACCGCGGGCCACCAGCAGGCTCACCATGACCGCGGGACCGATGCCGAAGAACACCACGGCGAGCCCGGCGTACCAGCGCAGTGGCGTTACCGTTTCCGTCATCCTGACCACCCTTTCGACCAGCCGCATCGTAGCCGCGCCCGCCCGGCCGCCCGCGCCCGGCGCGAGCCGTGTCACCCGCGGAAGGCGGCACGCCGCGGCCCTGGCACCCCGCCGCGGGGAGGCGTTTGCTGGGCGGATGAGGACTCTCGGGTACCCGCAGATGATCGTCCAGGCCGACCACATCGCCCCGGCGCCCCGGCGGGTGCGGGCGGCCCTCGGCGGACAGGTGATCCTGGACACCGTCCACGCCATCTACCTGTGGGAGGTGCCGTACTACCCGCAGTACTACATCCCGGTCGCGGACGTCGCGAAGGACGTGCTGATCGACGAGGACCGCGAGGAGAAGCTGAGCCGCGGCACGGTCCGCCGGCACGGGCTCCGGGTGGGCGACCTGCACCGGCCGGGCGCGGCGCTCGTCTACACCGCCGACGCGCTGCCCGGCCTGGAGGGGATGGTCCGCTTCGAGTGGGACGCCGCGGACGCGTGGTACGAGGAGGACGAGCCGCTGCTCTCCCACCCCCGCAGCCCCTATGCCCGGGTGGACGCGCTGCGCTCGCACCGCCACGTGCACGTCTCCCGCGACGGCGTGGAGCTGGCCGAGTCGTCGTCGCCCGTGATCCTGTTCGAGACCGGCCTGCCGCCGCGCCACTACCTCGAGCGGACCGCGGTGAACTTCGGCGCGCTCGAGCACAGCGCCACGGAGACGGTGTGCGCCTACAAGGGCCGTACCAGCGACTATTGGTCCGTCAAGACCCCGTCCGGCCTCGTGCCCGACCTGGCCTGGTCCTACATCTACCCGCTGCCCGCCGTGGCGCCGATCGCCGGCCTGGTCTGCTTCCTCGGCGAGCACGTCGACATCCGCGTCGACGGCGAGCTCCTGGACCGCCCGGCGACGCCGTTCACCTGACTCCGATTCCCTGACCCCGTCCCCCGGGTGGAAGCGCCCGGGAGACGGCCGGAAGCGCCGCGAGCCCGTGCAACCCTGAGCACCGCCGTGCCCGACGAAGGGGGGAAGGCGACCGGGCGGAGGGAGCGGGATGCGTTCCGACGAGGAACGGGAATACACCAACTACGTGGCGGGCAGGCTGACGCGCCTGCACCGCACGGCATACCTGCTCTGCGGCGACGCGCACCGGGCGGACGACATCGTCCAGGCCACGCTGACCTCGCTCTACGTGCAGTGGAAGCGGGTACGGGCGGCCGACAACATCGACGCCTACGTGCACAGCATCCTGGTCCGCCGCTATCTCGACGAGCGGCGGCTGCGCTGGTCGCGGGTGCGGCTGGGCGACGAGCCCGCGCGGGCCGCCGCGGTGGCGGGCGCCGACGACGGCCTCGCCGAGCGCGACGAGCTGATGACCGCGCTGCGGGCGCTGCCGAAGGGGCAGCGGGCCGTGGTGGTGCTGCGCTACTTCGACGACCTGTCGGTCGAGGCGACGGCCGAGGTGCTCAAGTGCTCGACCGGCAACGTCAAGAGCCAGTGTGCGCGAGGACTGTCAGCCCTGAGAGCGGCGCTGGAGCCGGGGGACATCACGGCGGGAGGCCGGGCATGAACGAGTACGAGCTGCGGGAACGGCTGGGTGCGGTCGAGGTGCCGGCCACCGGGCTGCGGGTGGAGGACGTCGTGTCCGGCGGACGCAGGCGGGCCGGACGCCGCCGGGCGGCCTGGGCGGGCGGGACGGCGGTGGTGGTCGCCGCGCTGGTGGTCACCGTTCCCGGCCCGGGGAGCCGGCCGCCGGAGAACGCCGCCGGGGTGCCGGAGGTCAGTTCGTCGGTGGGTACGCGCACGTTCGCCC
>CAKUMG010001257.1 GCA_934667465.1 uncultured Actinoplanes sp.
GTGACGTTCCTCTTCGGTGGTCTCTCCGGCGTCCTGCTCGCCGCCCCGCCGATCGACTTCCACGTCTCGGACTCGTACTTCGTCATCGCGCACTTCCACTACGTGCTGTTCGGCACGATCGTGTTCGCGGTCTTCTCGGGCATCTACTTCTGGTTCCCGAAGATGTTCGGCAGGATGCTCGACGAGCGGCTGGGCAAGATCCACTTCTGGCTCACGTTCCTCGGCTTCCACGCGACGTTCCTCGTCCAGCACTGGCTGGGCGCCGAGGGCATGCCGCGCCGCTACGCCGACTACCTGCCGACCGACGGGTTCACCACCCTGAACATGATCTCGACGATCGGCTCGTTCGTCCTGGGCGCCTCGACGCTGCCGTTCCTCTACAACTGCTGGAAGTCCTACAAGGTCGGCCAGCTCGTCACGGTCGACGACCCGTGGGGCGCCGGCAACTCGCTGGAGTGGGCGACCTCGTCGCCGCCGCCGCTGCGCAACTTCGACCGGATGCCGCGCATCCGCTCGGAGCGCCCGGCCTTCGACGCGAAGTACCCGGAGCTCGCCGCGGGCGACCAGTCGATCGCCGGCCCGCCGGAGGGCGGCGCCCGCCCGCTGACTTCCGAGTCGGACGGCGGTGCCACCTACAAGGAAGACCTGAGCGACCGCGACAAGCGCTGACCGCTCAGCATCGCAGCATCCCGAGCCCGGCCCGGTCCGCAAGGACCGGGCCGGGCTTGTTCGTGCCCGCGCTGGGCCGTGCCCGCGTTGGGTCGTGCCGTGCCCACGCTGCACCTGAGGGTTGCGGGCGCCGGCGACGTGATGTGGCTCGCTTCGGGCGTAAACGAGGCGACGGGATGCAGCGTGCATGGCAGGGTGGGACGGCTCCCCGAGGCATCGGCAGAGATGTCGTACCCGGGGCGGAGACTGTCGCCCGGAGGTGAGGACCCACCATGACCCTGACGCCTTACCGGGAGACCCTGGCGCTGCCCGGCATCAAGTCGCTGCTGATCGTGGCGACGCTGGCGCGGATCCCGGTCACGGCCGGCGGCGTCATCCTGACCATGCACGTGACGCTGGACCTCGACCGTGGCTACGGCGCCGCGGGCCTGATCGGCGCGCTGTTCACGGTCGGCAGCTCGCTCGGCGCCCCCGCCATGGGCCGGATCACCGACCGGCGCGGGCTGCGCCCGGTCCTCGTGCTCACCACGGTCGCCGAGGTGATCTTCTGGAGCACCGCACAGGCCGTGCCCTACTGGGCCCTGATGATCGCGGCCCTGGTGGGCGGCTTCCTCACGCTGCCCGCCTTCGCCGTCGCGCGCCAGTCGATCGCCGCGCTCGCGCCCGAGTCGCACCGCCGCCCCGCGTTCGCCCTCGACTCGATCACCACCGAGCTGTCGTTCATGTCGGGCCCGGCGCTCGGCGTGTTCATCTCGACCACGGCGGGGCCCCGCGCGGCGATGCTCACGGTGGGCGCCGGCATCCTGCTCTCCGGGATCGGCCTGTTCCTGCTCAACCCGCCGACCCGCGCCCACGACGAGGCGCCGGTCTCCGCGGGCGAGCGCGTCCCGCGGCGCAGCTGGCTGCGGCCCCGCCTCATCGCCGTCTTCGCGGCCAGCAGTGCCGCGACGCTGGTCCTCAGCGGCACCGACGTCGCGGTCGTGGCCGTGCTCCGCGAGTCCGGCGAGGTCACCTGGACCGGCGCGGTGCTCTCCATCTGGGCGGTCTTCTCGCTGGTCGGCGGCTTCGCCTACGGCATGGTCCGGCAGGGTCTGCCGCCGCTCGCCCTGCTGGTCCCGATGGCGGTCCTGACCGTCCCGGTCGGGCTGGCGGGCGGCCACTGGTGGCTCCTGGCCCTCTGCCTCTTCCCGGCCGGCGCCCTCTGCGCCCCGCTGATCACCGCCACCGCCGACGCGGTCAGCCGCCTCACCCCGGCCGCCGCCCGCGGCGAGGCCATGGGCTGGCACAACTCGTCGCTCACGGTCGGCGTCGCCTGCGGTGCCCCGCTGGCCGGCTTCGTCATGGACACGATCTCCCCGGCGTGGGGCTTCGCGGCGGTCGGCGGCGCGGGCGTCCTGATCGCCCTGGCCATCATCCCGATCGAGCTCCGCCACCGCCGGGAAACCGCCGCGCCCGCCGGGGTGTGCGCCGCGTCCGGTGCGCCCGCCGCGCCCGCCGGGGTGTCCGCCGTGTGCGGTGCGCCCGCCGGGATGTCCGGCGCGGGGTCCGGCCTTCGGGCAGAGGCCGCGCCCGGTGACGCGGCGGGTATTGCGATGCCGCATCCGGCCACCGCTGCCG
>CAKUMG010001258.1 GCA_934667465.1 uncultured Actinoplanes sp.
GCCGCCCGGAAGCCGAAGCCGTCGTGGCCTCCGTCCTGCTGCTCGGCCACCGGCTGCGCCGCACCGTCGTCGTCGAAGGCGTCGAGGACGCCGACACCCTGCACGCGCTGCTCGCGCTCGGCGTCACCCACGTCCAGGGCTACCACCTCGCCCGACCGCAGCCGGCCACCACCCTCACCAGCTACCTGCTCGCCCCTCGCTCGCCGGGCGCGCCACTGCCGCACGCGCCCACCCGGCAGTAGTCGCGGCTCAGCTGCTCGGCGCTGCGCCGTGCCCACGTCGCGAGCGGGTCGCGCGGGTGCTCTGCGGCCGGTCGTCCTGGCGGGGTCAGTCCCGGCTGGTCCCGCAGTCGGCGCACCGCCGCCGCTTCCTCCGGTTGGGGGTGCTGCAGTTCTCGCACGCCCAGACGTCGAGCTCGCCTGCCTGAGGGACAGCGGCGGGAAGGGCTGCGGCGGGCAGGCCACCCCAGACGCCGTGGCGCTGCCCGGTGAGCAGGCTGTAGCCCAGGCAGGCCTGGCGGACCGGGCAGGGGCGACACACCGCAGCGGCCTGCTGTTGCAGCTGCACACGAAGCGGTGCCGGCAGCTCGTCGGGCGGGAAGAACAGCTGCGGGTCGCTGCCGCGGCAGGCGGCGAGCTCGTGCCAGGGCGGGGAGGTCAACAGGTCGTGCGGTGCTGTGGGCATGGCGCCTACCTGGAGGTGGGGTCGCCGCGCCCGCCCGCTGCTGGACGGCGCGTCGTCATGGATCAGGAAGACCAGGGCTCACCGGGCCTGATGCGCGGCGGAGCGGGTGCCGCGGCACTCCGCCCGGGAGTGTGGTGCCTGTGCCCGAGGCCTGGCCAGGCGCGGTACGAAGGGCCGGTCCGCGGCGGTCATGAGACGCACGTGGTCGACTCGCACCAGGCACCGGACGAGCCAGGAGTCGGTGACGGCGCGGGGCAGGGCGCCGTCCGGAAGCGGGCCTTCCGACGGCTGTCTGCTCAACCGCGTTCATGGTGCCACCTGCGCCGCGAACTGTCGCTCCGGCAGGAGAGCGGACGGTGGCCTGAGGGCGTGCAGGGCGGCGGGCAGGTGGGAGGACGGCGCCCCGCGCGGCCCGTCGTTGGAGGAGCGTGCTCTGCGGCTCGATTCTGGTCGCACCGGAACCGGCGAGTAGTGCAGTGGTGCTGCAGCGTTGCTGCGCGCTGGGTTCAGCCGCT
Organism: uncultured Actinoplanes sp.; assembly: GCA_934667465.1. GTDB lineage: Bacteria > Actinomycetota > Actinomycetes > Mycobacteriales > Micromonosporaceae > Actinoplanes. The sequence continues at coordinate 1,200 of CAKUMG010001258.1, forward strand.
CTTGCGGGCAGCGGTGAGGGCGTGCTCGATGACGTCGTAGCAGTCGCAGGCGTGGGCGTGCAGGCGGTCGCGGTCGAGGATGGTGACGGAGCCGCGGGTGTAGCGGATGCAGCCGTCGTCGGCCAGGGCGCGGGCGACCTCGCCGACGGACTGCCGGCGGACGGCGAGCATCTGGCCGAGGAACTCTTGGGTGAGCTCGAAGGTCGCGCTGCCCATCCGGTCGCCGGTGGACAGCAGCCAGCGGGCGGCACGGGGGTGGACGGGGTGGACGCGGTTGCAGGCGGCGTTGCGGGCGAGCTGGGTGAACATCGCCTGGGTGTAGCGGCGCAGCCGCAGGGTCAGCGGCCCGTCGACGACCGCGACGGCATGGTGGAACGCGGCGATCGGCATGCGCAGCGCGCCGCCGGGCACCTGGACCGTCGCGCGTTCGGTCGGGGCGGTCGCGCCGAGGAAGGCGCACAGGCTGGCCATGCCCTCGCGGCCGACGGTGGCGGACTCCACGACGGTGCCGTCGAGATCGGACACGATCGAGACCACCCCGGTGAGCGGGAAGTGGACCGCGGCCACCGGCTCCCCCGGCTGGTACAGGACCTGCCCCAGCGGCAGCGGGACCTCCTGCAGGTCCGGCAGCAGGACGGCGAGCTGGTCGTCGGTGAGCCCGTCCAACACGGCGTTGCACCGGGCGAACTCGAGCATCGTCGTCATGATCCTCCTCCCGGGGCGAGCGTGCCGCGGACGGCCAGTGTCCCCTACCGCTCGACCCCCGTCTGCCTGCGGCGCTGCCCACGGCGTGTGTCCGCTAGCGGCCATTGCGTGTAGTGTCCGGGCGGCTGGCGGCCAAGCAGCGGCGCGCCAGCCGCAAGCGATGGCGTCCCGCGCCGTCCGTCCCTGCCCGGTCGTGACCCGCCGGGCCAGGGGAGGAGCTGTCGATGGAGCAGGACCTGCCACTGGCCGAGGAGCTGGCCGCGATGTACGCGCGGATGTCGGGGGTGCTGCTGTCGCAGGAGACCGTCACGACCGCGCTGGAGCTGGTGACGGCGCTGGCGGTGCAGACCGTGCCGGGCAGCGCCGGCGCCGGGGTGTCGC
>CAKUMG010001259.1 GCA_934667465.1 uncultured Actinoplanes sp.
CCAGACGTTCGGCGGCCAGTCGAGTAGCGGTGCGACCTTCGCGAGTCGAGCCGCGCGTTTGGTGAGTACCTGGTAGGTATGCCGGGGCGTCTCCCGCATGACATCGAACACCTGACTGACATAGGCAAGCGGGACCCGCGCATGGAACAGGTCAGACATGGAGTTGACGAAGACGACGCGTGGCTCCCGCCAGCGGCGCGGGATGTCCAAGGTGTCATGGTGAACTGTGACCCCGAAGCCTGGACCCGAGGTTCGCGGGTCGCCGTCAGCTTGGTACTTAGCGGACCCCATGGCCTTCAGCCTCTTCGCAAGGGAGAGGGCGTAGCAGTTGTCGCACCCGGGTGAGACACGGTCACATCCGGTTGTCGGGTTCCATGTCGCCTCGGTCCACTCGATGCTGCTGCGGTCTGCCACCAGATCACCTCCCCTGAGGTACCAATACTGTCGAACATTTGTTCTGCAAGGAAGGGATCACGCAATGTTGCACCCGACTGGTGCCTAAGATCGCCGGCCATCGTTTCTGCGCCGGAGCCGTTATCTTGACACTCCCGTTCGACGGCCTCCCGCCCAAGGTTCCTCCTGCGGTCCGGTGATGTCGTACCGGCAGTTGCGCTGGGTGGCACGCTGAAGGTCCGCGTCTTCGTGCTCATCGACACGGGCCGCGTTGCGTGGGCCGGGGAGCGGCCCGCGGCGAATCCGCCGACCGGCTCGACGCCGCGGCGGACGTTACGAACGGTCGTGGCGGCGTTCGAGCCCCGGCCGCCTCACCGGGTGAGCCCCTCGGCGGCGGCTACGGCGGCGAGGAGGGCGTGGGCGTGGCGGCGGGCGGCTGCCACGGTGAGCGGGATCTGCTGCGACGCGGGCGTGCCGGTGCCGCCGGGGTAGAGGAGCAGGTCCACGGTGGTGGGCTGGCCGGTGCCGGGACCCGCGGGTCCGTCGCCGCGGGACAGCTGGATGCCGAGCGCGCCGCCGTCGGCCGTACCGGTGGTGGTCAGGGTGGAGAAGTGGCAGACGGTGCCGTGGTCGCTGCTGCACCGGCGGCTCTCGCACCACGGGGGATGCGCGGCAGGGGCGGGGGCGACGCGGGTGGTCATGGGATCCTCCGGCGGGTACGCGTCGCGCGGGGAGACGTATGCCGGGCTGCACCATGTGGTGCTGCAGCAGGACGGCGGCCGGGTCAGCGTGCGGAGCCTGCCGAACTCGGCCGCTTCCTCGATGGGGATGGACCTGGTCGTGGACGGGGTGGTGCTCACGGGCACCTGGGTCGAGGACACCGGCAAGACCGGTTACTACCGGGGCAAGCGGTATGCCGGGGGCATCCAGCTCGTCGCCGGGCCGGGCGGGTCACGGCTGGCCGGGAAGTGGGTCGGGCACGGCAAGGACGGGGATGTGAACACCGGGCCGTGGCGGCTCGACTTTCTCGCGTCCGCCGACCGGGCGAGTGTCGCCGCGTACGACCGGCCGCCGCACGACTGAGGCGGCGGGAGCGGCGCGGGGTGTGGCGTCCAGTGCGGACTCGGACCTTCGTGGTGAAACGGTGATCTTCCGTGTGGGCCGGGGGCGGCGGGCCGCGGGGGACCGGTGGGCGGCTCTATAGTCTCTGCGCGATGATCCGCGGCCGGAGCCGGCGCGGGCGGGGGAGGGGACTCGATGAGCCTGGGACTGCGCCGGGCGCGTGCCGCCCGTTCGCTGCTGGCCGCCGCCGGGGCCCTGGCTCTCATCGCCACGTTGCTGCTGACCGGGCTGGCCGCGTACAGCCGGCAGGTGGTCGCCGCCGGGGCCGCCGGGACCGTGGCCGCCGCCGCGCCCGCGGAGATCTCGGTGTTCGTGCAGGGGTCGGGCGAGGACCTGGCGGAGCGGGACGCGAAGGTACGGGACCGGTTCGCGCGCGGTCTCGGCGGGCAGCCTGCGACCGTCGTCGCGGCGGGGTACTCCGCGGGGCGGGCCCTGGCCGGGGAGACAGGCGATGCGGTGCCCGATTCCGGTGGGCTGGTCTACGCGTCGGTGGCGTTCCTGGAGGCGCTGCCCGAGCATGCCGCGCTGACCGCCGGGCAGTGGCCGCGGGCCGGGGCGCAGCCGGTGCAGACCGCGGTCGGGGAGGGCGCCGCGCGGGTGCTCGGGCTGGCGCCCGGTGACCGGGTGCCCGTCGAGGACCGGGTGAGCGGCCGGGTGACCACCGTCGTCGTGAGCGGGGTGTGGCGCCCGCGGACGGCCGCCGACCCGTACTGGCAGCTCGCGCCGGACGTGACGGCCGGGGTGGCGCCGGGGTCGGCGACGTATGGGC
>CAKUMG010001260.1 GCA_934667465.1 uncultured Actinoplanes sp.
GTGCCGGGTCGGGCGGTGCAGGGGCCGGGGCGGGCGGCGCCGGTGCCGGTGCCGGTGGCATGGGGGAAGACACGCTGGAGGATCTCCGGGAGGCGCTGGTGGGGCTCATCGCGGAGGTCGGTGCGCCGTGGGTGAAGGCGTCGATGAGGTGCGGCGGCGGGGTTGAAGCTTCAAACTCGCAGTAGGATGGTGGCGTGAGCGCCGAAGCTGTCGATCCGCCCCGCTGGCTCAACCCCGGAGAGCTGGAGTCCTGGCTGCCGCTCGGGGGGCTGCTGCTGCGGCTGCCCGCCGCGCTCGATGCGCAGATGCAGCGGGATTCGAAGCTCAGCCACTTCGAGTACCTCGTGCTCGCCAACCTGTCCGAGGCGCCGGACCGGACGCGGCGGATGAGTGCGCTCGCGGCGCTGGCCAACGGGTCGCTCTCCCGGTTGTCGCACGTGGTGAAGCGGCTCGAGGGCCGCGGGTGGGTCGAGCGGCGGGCGTGCCCGCAGGACGGGCGCTACACCAACGCCGTGCTCACCGACGCCGGGTGGGAGAAGGTGCTGGCCAGCGCGCCGGGGCATGTGGAGGCCGTGCGGGCACTGGTGCTCGACGCGCTGTCGCCGGAGGAGCTTGCGCAGCTCGGCGACATGGCGCGGCGGATCCTGGCGCGCCTGGACCCCGCAGAGATCCCCGGGCCCGGCGGCGGGAGCGCGGAAAAAGCGGGGGAATGTGAGGGCGAGCCGCGTTAGGGTTCGCGGATGCCGGAGCTGATCATCCCCACCGCACGCCTGCACCGCCGGTGGCTCGCCGCTCGCGACGACTGGGGACGGGGCGTGCACCAGGACGGCTCCGGGCTGCGGCCCGGGGACGACGTCGACAGCGCGGACGGGTTCGCGGCGTTCGTGCGCAAGCTGCTGCGGGAGTCGGATCCGGCGGTGCCGGCCGCGCCCGGGTGGGTGCACTGCACGTACTGGTGGATCGCCGAGGGTGACGAGATTCTGGGGTCGATCGCGCTGCGTCATGAGCTGAACGACGCGCTGCGTGAGAGCGGCGGGCACATCGGCTACAGCGTGCGGCCCGCGGCCCGGGGGCGCAGGCTGGCCGGGGAGGCGCTCGCGGCCGTCCTGCCGTACGCGCGCAGTCTGGGTCTCGATCGGGTCCTGCTCACCTGCGACCTGGACAATGCCGCCTCGCGCAAGACGATCGAGCGCTGCGGCGGCGAGCTCGAGGACATCCGGGAGATCGCGGGGCGCGGGAAGGTCCGCCGCTACTGGATCACGGTCCCGGCCTAGAGAGCGGGGTGGCCGCTCCAAAGCGGCCACCCCCAAAAAAGCGTCTCAGGGCGCGAACGCCTTGATCGTCCGCCCGTTCGTCACGAACAGCCGCCCCCCGGCCGCGACGACGTGCCCGGTCGCGTTGCCGAACGTCCGTACGCCGGCCCCCGACCCCGGCGCGAGGATCATCAGCCGCCGCCCGCTCGTCACATACAGCAGCCCGCCCGCCCGCACCGGATTCCCCGGCGCCCGCAGCACCCGCGTCCAGGACCGCCTGCCCTGCGCGGCCTGGTAGGCGCTCACCCGCCCCGCCGACGCCACATAGACGCGCCGCCCGTCGGTGGCCAGCTCGCCCGCCTCGTTCCGGACGGTCCACACGGTCCGGCCGGTCGTCGTGCCGAGGGCGCGCAGCCCCGCCCGGCTCATGACGTAGAACTGGTTGCGGACCGGGTCGGCGGCCGCGGCCTCGTAGCTCAGGCCGGTCCCCCACCGCAGCCTGCCGTCGACGGCGCGCACCGCCTCGGTCCGCTGGCGGGACGGCGAGCTGAGCAGGACGACGCCGTCGCGGGAGGCGACGGGGCCGGCCAGGGTCATGCCCGTACGCGTCCAGACCTCCTCGCCGCCGGCCAGCGTCCACGCGCGTACCTGATAGGCGGCGCTCTCCTCGCACACGTCGCAGTAGCCGGACGCGATCAGCACGCCGTGGGTCAGCACGAACGTGACGGTCGTGTAGCCCCACAGCCGGTTCCAGCGCTGCTCGCCGGTGCCCGCGTCGAGCGCGATCACGTTGCTGTCGTCGTTGCCCCGCGACCCGCACGCCATGTCGGTGACGTACACCGCGTCGCCGGACACGGCCAGGCCGGTCGCCTCGAGCGTGCCGATCGCGGAGGTCCAGAGCTTGCGGCCGGTGGCGGAGTCGTACGCGCCGACCTGGTTGCCGGCCGGCTCGAGCACGAACATCCGGCCGTCGGCGACGATCGGGGCGACCGGGTCGAGCGGGCAGGTGCCCGGGTCCGCCGGCGGGGTGA
>CAKUMG010001261.1 GCA_934667465.1 uncultured Actinoplanes sp.
GGGCGTCTGCCGCGGCCTCATAGGAAGGGGGCTCCGTATAGACGCACCGTAGGATAGCCGGCAGCTGCTGCCGGGCCTGCCGGGTCAGCTCCGCCTCCATGTACTTGCGGGCGCCGACGTCGCGGATGCTGAGCACGGCCGCCTTCAGGTTCGGGTCGCAGAGCCGGTTGACGCCGATCGCCTCGGTGTAGACCCAGGTGCCGTCGCCGTGCCGCAGCCGGGTCTCGATCCGGCCGGTGTGCTCGCGCCCGCCGGCGAAGAGCGCGGCCATGAACTCGCGCGCCTGCGGCAGGTCCTCCGGGTGCACCATCTCGCCGAGCCGCTCGCCGGTGATCCAGGCCGGGTCACGGCCGAGCAGGTCTCGCGCGGACGGGCTGGCGTACGTGACCCCGCCGTCCTCGCCGACCGCGAGCACCAGGTCGGACGCGTTCTGCAGCAGCGCCTCGGTGCGGTCCTCGGCGGCGCGGCGGCGGGCGTCCTGGCGGAGCCGGCTCTGCGCGGTGAGCGCGGACGTGGCGACCACCGCGACCAGCACCGCGACCAGCCCGGCGGTCACGGTCGGGTCCGCTTCCGGATGCCCGTTCATCAGCGCCAGGAACGCGCCGGTGGAGAGCACGCCGAGGGTGAGCACCGCGGCCGGCGGGTAGAGCAGTGGCAGTTCCAGCAGCCACCACAGGAACAGCAGCTCACGGGCGTGCGGCCGGGTGATGATCCGGGCCCAGGGCAGCGCGAGCAGCCCGACCTGGGCGAGCGCGGCCGCACCGATCACGAAGATCAGCCAGCGGTCGGACTCGGGCCAGTCCAGGAAGACCCGCACGACACCCACCGTCGAGATCACGATGGCGATCCAGCAGCCCATGCGGATCTGCCGGGTCCAGTGCTCGACCTGGTAGTCGTCGTCGATGGACTCGAACCTCATGGCCGCCACCTTCGGCGTACCGTCCCGCGAACTGAGCAGAAACCCCGCCGCAACAAACCGCTCTGAGCTGGGAAAACGGCTCAGCATGATCAGGCTCACACCCGTCGGTGCCGAGATTGCAACTAAGGCTGGCCTAACCTGGGCGGTCAGACTTACGCGCGAGCGAGCGAGGGATAACGCAACCATGGAGGATCATCGCCCACTGCGGGTCGCCGTCATCGGCGCCGGTCCGGCCGGCATCTATGCGGCCGACATCCTGTCGAAGAACCACCCGACAGCGACGATCGACGTCTTCGACCGGCTGCCCACGCCGTACGGCCTGATCCGGTACGGTGTCGCCCCGGACCACCCGCGGATCAAGGAGATCGTCAACGCCCTGCACAAGGTGCTGGACAACCCGCGGATCCGGTTCATCGGCAACGTGGACTACGGCGTGGACGTCAAGCCGGAGGAGCTGCGCCCGTTCTACGACGCGCTGATCTTCGCCACCGGTGCGGACAAGGACCGGGTGCTGCACATCCCGGGCGTCGACCTGCCCGGCAGCTACGGCGCCGCGGACTTCGTCAGCTGGTACGACGGCCACCCGGACGTGCCGCGCGAGTGGCCGCTGACCGCCACCAAGGTCGCCGTGATCGGCGCCGGCAACGTGGCCGTGGACGTCGCCCGGGTGCTCGCCAAGACCGCGGACGAGCTGCTCGAGACGGAGATCCCGGAGAACGTCTACCAGGGCCTGCTGGCCAGCCCGGTGACGGACGTGCACCTGTTCTCCCGGCGCGGCCCGGCGCAGGTGAAGTTCACCCCGATGGAGCTGCGCGAGCTGGACCACTCCCCCAACGTCGACGTGATCGTGCACCCCGAGGGCATCGAGTTCGACGAGGGCAGCCTCGAGGAGATGCGCAAGACCCGGCACGTCAAGATGTGCGTGGACATCCTGCAGAACTGGGCGATGCGCGACCCGCGCGAGGACCGCAAGCGCCGCCTGCACCTGCACGTCCTCCAGGCGCCGGCCGAGATCCTCGGCGACTCCGAGACCGGCGTGACCGGGCTGCGGACCGAGACGCAGGAGCTGACCGGCGACGGCAACGTGCGCGGCACCGGCGAGTTCACCGACTGGGACGTGCAGGCGGTCTACCGGGCGATCGGCTACCTCAGCCGTCCGCTCGCCGACCTGCCGTTCGACACCCGCAGCGGCACGGTTCCGCATGACGCGGGCCGGGTGCTGGACATCGACGGTAATCACATCCCCGGCGTGTACGTCACCGGCTGGATCAAGCGCGGCCCGGTCGGCCTGATCGGCCACACCAAGGGCGACGCGAACGAGACCATCCAGAGCCTGCTGGTGGACGAGCTGCCGGAGGCGACC
>CAKUMG010001262.1 GCA_934667465.1 uncultured Actinoplanes sp.
TGGCGCCGGTGGTGCTGCTCGGCGCGGACGTGCTGGGCCGCGTGCTCGCCCAGCCGTCCGAGCTGCAGGTCGGAATCGTCATGGACGTCATCGGGGGGATCGTGTTCATCGCCATCGTCCGCGCGCGCCGGGTGGTGCACCTGTGAACTCGTTCCGCATGGTGCCGCTGCGATCCTTCTCGATCACCGTCGGCATGGCCGTGGTGCTCCTGATCGCGTCCGGGTTCACGCTGACCACCGGCGACTTCGCGGTGCCGGTCGGCGACGTGGTGACCGCGATCGTCGGTCAGGCGCCGCCGGCCGCATCCAGCTCGGCGAGCGCGTCGTGCAGGGCCGGGAACAGCGCCTCCGGGGCCGCGATCAGCATCGTGCCGTCCGCGACGGCACCGTCGAGACCGGACACCCGCAGACCCGCCTCCGCCGCCACCAGGCCGCCCGCGGCGTGGTCCCAGGGGTTGAGGCCCTTCTCGTAGTACGCGTCCACACTGCCCTCGGCGGCCATGCACAGGTCGAGCGAGGCCGCCCCGAAGCGCCGGATGTCGCGGACCCGGGTGAGCAGCTGCGCCACCACGGCGCCCTGGTGCGCCCGGCGAGCGGCGTCGTAGCCGAAGCCCGTCGACACCAGCGCCTGGTCCAGCGTGGTCCGCGCGGACCCGGCGAGCCGGCGCCCGTCGCGCCACGCGCCGCCGCCGAGCGTGGCGGTCCACTCGTCGCCGGTCGCCGCGTTGTGCACCACGCCCGCCACGACCACGCCGCCGACCTCGGCCGCGAGCGAGACCGCGTACTGCGGGAGCCCGTACAGGTAGTTGACCGTGCCGTCGATCGGGTCGAGGATCCACCGGACCGCGCCGGCGACCGGCGAGCTGTCGCCGTATTCCTCGCCGAGCACGCTGTCGCCGGGCCGCTCGGCCAGCAGCGCATCGATCACCTGACGCTCCACGGCCTTGTCCGCGGCCGTGACGACATCGGTGTCCGTGCTCTTGGTCTCGACGTCGGTGATCGCCTCGGCCCGCATGCGCCGCGCCGTCGCCGCGGCCTCGCGGGCGACCCGTACGGCCATCTCGAGCAGTTCTTCCGGCGTCTGTCCCGCTGGATTCTCAGCCACTCCACACCGCCCTTTCAGCGGCTACCATTCTCCCGCCCGGCACCCGTGGCGAGGTCGGCGGCCCCCCGCGGCGTGCTGAGGCGCGAGGAACTCGCCGAACGGCGCTACAATTCATCCCTGCCCACGCTTCACGGACACCGCCTGCAAGCCCCGTCCGCGTCCCGCGGGCCCCCACACCACACCGGCCAGCCACGTTCCGTCGCGTGCTGCGCTGGGCCCACGGCCGTGTCTCATCGCCCTCCGGAAGGTCATTCGTGACAGAAGCCCACCAGACCGGTGCCGACGTTCGCTCTCTCACCGAGGCTCTGATCACCCACGCACAGAGTGCGGGTGGGCAGATCACGTCCGCCCAGGTCGTGCAGACAGTCGAGTCCGCCGAGGTGACCCCGGCACAGGCGAAGAAGATCCTCCGCGCGCTCGTGGAGGCGGGCATCACGGTCGTCGTCGACGGCTCGGCCGGCACCAGCAGCCGCCGCCGCGTCTCCGCCGCCCGCGCCGCGACCCCCGCCTCGAAGGCGACCACCGCCAAGGCCACCCGCGCCCCGGTGGCCAAGAAGGCCGCGCCCGCCGCGCCGAAGCAGGCCGGCGACGTGGACGCCCCGGCCGCCGGCCCCGCGAAGAAGGCACCGGCCAAGAAGGCCGGCCCCGCCAAGAAGGCCGCCGGCCCGGTCAAGCCCGGCGCCAAGGGCGAGGGCGAGCCCGCCGAGGGTGACATCGATCCCGCCGAGCTCGAGGCCGTCGTCGAGGACGTGGTCGTCGACGAGCCGCCCGCGATGGTCCGGGCCGCCGCGACCGACGCCGCCGCCTCCGCCACCGACGGCGACTTCGAGTGGGACGACGAGGAGTCCGAGGCGCTCAAGCAGGCGCGCCGCGACGCCGAGCTGACCGCCTCCGCCGACTCGGTCCGCGCCTACCTCAAGCAGATCGGCAAGGTCCCCCTGCTCAACGCGGAGCAGGAGGTCGAGCTCGCCAAGCGGATCGAGGCCGGCCTCTACGCCGCCGAGCGCCTCCGCGCCTACGAGGAGGGCGAGGAGAAGCTCGACCGCACGTTCGAGCGCGATCTGCGCTGGATCGGCCGCGACGGCGAGCGCGCCAAGAACCACCTGCTCGAGGCGAACCTCCGCCTCGTCGTCTCACTCGCCAAGCGCTACACCGGCCGTGGCATGGCGTTCCTGG
>CAKUMG010001263.1 GCA_934667465.1 uncultured Actinoplanes sp.
GGCCCGGAAGACGGCGAGCACCCGGTCGACGGGGAACACCCGGGCGAGGTGCAGCATCTGGCCGGCGGTGCGCGCGTGCACGCCGTCGAGCAGTTCCACGTCGCTGAGCGGGACGGGCCGGGCTCTCACCGCGCGGCCCACTTCTCGAGCCCGGCGGCGTCGATCGGCAGCGCGCCGGAGAGCACCTCGTGCCCGGTGTCCGTGACGAGCAGGTCGTCCTCCAGGCGCACGCCGATGCCGCGCAGCTCCGGCGGCACGGTCTCGTCGTGGGCGTGGAAGTACAGGCCCGGTTCGACGGTCAGCACCATGCCGGGGCGCAGCGGCGCGCCGTGGTACTGCTCGTACTGCGAGGAACCGCAGTCGTGCACGTCGAGGCCGAGGTGGTGGCCGACGCCGCAGACGATGTAGCGGCGGTGCTCCTGCCCGGCCGGTGCGAGGGCCTCGTCGACGGAGACGGGCAGCAGGCCCCAGTCGTGCAGGCCGCGGGCGAGGACCTCCATCGAGGCGAAGTGGAAGTCGCTGTACGAGCCGCCGGGGCGCACCTGCGCCATGCCGGCCCGGTGCGACGCCTCGACGAGGTCGTGGACCTGCCGCTGGACGGGGGTGAACGCGCCGCCGACGGGGATCGTGCGGGTGACGTCGGCGGTGTAGAGCGAGTTCGCCTCGACGCCCATGTCGAGCAGCAACGCCTGGCCGGGTTGCACGGGGCCGTCGCAGCGGACCCAGTGCAGGATCGGGGCGTGAACGCCTGCGCCGACGATGGTGCTGTAGCCGGGGCCGTTGCCGAACGTACGCGCGTGCCTGTCGAATGTGCCCTGCAGCCAGCGCTCCCCGAGCCCGTCGGCGACCGCGCGCGGCACCTCGTCGGCGACGGCGGCGAACCCGGCGACGGTGTGGTCGATCGCCTCGCGGAGCTGGCCGATCTCCCACTCGTCCTTGATCATGCGCAGGTCGGAGAGCACGGTCCGCAGTGTGTCCGGGTCGTCGCCGGTCGGCGCGGCGAGCTCGCCGATCGGGCGGACCGGCAGGTCGAGGGCGGCGGACCAGGCGGCGAGGCCCGCGGAGGGGCCGACCCAGAGCTCCCCGTACGCGGCGCTGGCATAGAAGTCGCGTTCGCCGGGCCCGGCCGGCGCGGGCAGGTAGAGCACGGCGTCGTGGCCGCCGTCGCGCGGGCTCATCACGAGCACGGCATCCTCGGCCTGGCACGACGTGGCCCACACGAAGTCGCTGTCGGCCCGGAACGCGTAGTCGGCGTCGCCGTTGCGGTGCCGGGCCCGGCCCGCGGCGAGCACGAGGGTCCGGCCGGGCAGGGCGGCGCTGAGCCGGGCCCGGTGCTCGGCGGCGGCCTGCGCGGCCGCGGGGGTGACCGGGGCGGGCACGTCGCGCGCCGCCCAGCCGTGGGCGATGCGGCCCAGGAAGCCGGGGCTGTCGTCGGCCAGCCGGGGCGGTTTCGTCCCCGCGTACGGAATCGAAGTCTTGTCGGTCATCGCTTTTCGCCTCCTCGGTCGCGCACCATCTCGCGCAGCCGGCGGAAGACCCGGCCGTCGGCGATGCCGTCGTGCTCGTACTCGTTGGTCACCCAGGCCCGGCTGTTGCCGACCCGGGTCAGGGTGTCGCGCTGCAGCCCGGCGTCGACGAAAACGTCGTCGGCGTAGACAGCGGCGGCGAGCGGGACGTCGCTGGCGGCGAGCCGCTCGGGGTCGTAGAGCGGGCTCCAGACCCGCTGCTCGGCGAGTTCGGCCATCGCGGGGGCGAACGGCCGCAGCGCGCGGACCTCCTCGAACAGCCACGGGAAGGCCATCTCGGTGGTGAAGAGCAGCGGCCGTACGCTCTCGGCGAACTCGGGGCGGCGGTCGCGCTCGCGCTGGGCGGACCAGCGGAACGGCCCGTTCGCGCCATCGCCGTAGATGGACTCCTGCAGGGTCCAGAACAGCGGGTTGCCGGCGTTGGACGTCCTGGTCAGCACGGTTTCGAGGAACTGGCCGGTGAGCCGGCCGTCGCGGCGGAACGCCTCGGCGACGAGCCAGTGCAGCCGCAGGTTCCCGGGCCCGAAGCCGAGGTCGCCGCCGAGGGTCTGGAAGCGGCGCACCGACAGCGGCGAGCCGTCGGGCAGCACGACGTCGCCGTGCGCCAGCCGGTCGGCGATGGCGCTGACTGTCTCGACGTCCTGCGGGTAGCGGCGGTAGAAGTCGGCGGTCTTGTCGGCGGCGCGGGTGAACGTGCGCCGGTAGACCTCGTCGGGGTCGGGCGGGGTGCCGGGGATGCCACCGCACACGTAAC
>CAKUMG010001264.1 GCA_934667465.1 uncultured Actinoplanes sp.
GCCACGGCGTCCGGGCCCAGTGGGCAGAGGTCGATGCGCGTGCGGGCGTACGGATGACGCAGTGCGTTTTGTGATGCCGCGTCGGTGATGTCGGGTAGGAAGCGCTCTCCCAGAGCGGAGCCGGCGGGGCCGCCGAGGACGATGCGCTCCGGGGAGAAGAGGTTCACGAGGTTGGCGATGCCGGCGCCGAGATAGCCGACCGTCTGCCGGAGGACGGCGATCACCGCGGGGTCGAGCGGGTCGTCCGCCGCCAGCACGCGGGTCAGCAGGTCCGGCACCGGATCCTCGCCCGTCGCCTCGGCCAGCCTGGCGACCACGGTGTCGGAGCCGATGTACGCCTCCAGGCAGCCGCGGGCGCCGCAGCGGCACAACTCTCCGCCGTACACGATCGTGGTGTGTCCCCACTCCCCCGCGTTGCTCCGCGCGCCGAGCCGGCCGTCCAGCACGACCGCCGCGCCGACGCCCACGCCGACCATGACGACCACGACGTCGCGCGCGCCCCGGCCCGCGCCGAACCACATCACGGCCTGGCCGGACGCCTTGGCGCCGTTCTCCACGAACACGGCGGCGCCGGTGCCCGCCGCCAGCATCTCCCCCAGCGGCACGCCCGCCCAGCCGGTCGTCTGCGAGTGCACGACGGCCCCCGGTCCACCGTGGTCGACCACCCCGGGCACGCCCACCCCGAAGCCGAACACCTCGGACGACGCCACCCCCGCCTCGGCCACGACCGTCCCGAGCCCCTCGAGCAGCGTGTCCGCCACCGCCCGCGGATCGCCCGCCGCCGAGCCGAGCGGATAGCGCGCCCAGCCGAGCCGGGACATCGCCAGGTCGTACAGCTCGACGGTCACCCGGCTCTCCCCGACGTCGGCGCCGGCGACATACCCGTACGCGGGCGCGACCCGCAGCAGCACGCGCGGCCGCCCGCCGTCCGAGCCGGCCAGCCCCGCCTCCTCGACCAGGCCCTCGTCGATCATCTCGCCGATCAGGTTGCTCACGCTCGCCTGGCTGAGCGCGGTCGACTCCCCGAGCTCCAGCCTGCTCTGCCGCCCGCCGTGGAACAGGTCCGTGAGCAGACTGGCCCGGTTCGCGCGGCGGACGTCCCGCACCGTCGTACGCCTGCCCTCCAAGCCGCACCCACCTCCCCGTCCACCACCGCCGACCAGCCCATCTAACGCCATCCACGCCCCCTGACAAGGGCAAGGGCGGCCCGGATCGGGGAAGCGCTTCCCCAGCCCGCCCCGAATCTCTGATCGCCGCGGGCGGGCGTCGCACCCGGCGGAAAATCGCTCCGGGCGCGCCGATGTGGTGCGCTACCGTCGCGCCGTGACCGACTACCGCGCCGTCAACCGGGCCAACTGGGACGACCGCGCCCCGGCCCACGCCGCCTCCGCGTTCTACGACCTCGCCGCGTTCGCCGACCCGGCCCACCTCAGCGCCACGGTCGCGTTCGACCGGCCACTGCTCGGCGACGTGCGCGGCCTGCGCGGCGTACACCTGCAGTGCCACATCGGCACCGACACCGTGTCACTGGCCCGCCTCGGCGCCACCATGACCGGCCTCGACTTCTCGCCGCGCTCGCTCGACGAGGCCCGCCGCCTGGCCGCCGCCACCCAAACAGAGATCAACTTCGTGCAATCCGACCTGTACGCCGCGGCGGAGGAGCTGGGCACCGGCGGCTACGACCTGGTGTACACCGGCATCGGCGCGCTCTGCTGGCTGCCCGACATCCGCGGCTGGGCGCGGGTGGTCGCGAGCCTGCTGCGCCCCGGCGGCCGCCTCTTCCTGCGCGAGGGGCACCCGGTGCTGTGGGCGCTGGAGTACGGGCGGCCGGACCCGCTGCTGGTCCTCGACGAGCCGTACTTCGAGCAGCGGCAGCCCCAGATCTACGAGGAAGCGGGCACCTACGACGGCACCGACGCGGTCTTCGCGCACGCCACGACGCACCAGTGGAACCACGGCCTCGGCGAGATCGTGACCGCCGTCCTGGACGCGGGCCTCACGATCACCGGCCTCACCGAACACGACTCCGTCCCCTGGGAGGCCCTGCCCGGTCACATGACCCAGCTCCCGGGCGGCGAGTGGCGCCTCACCGACCGCCCGGAACGCCTCCCCCACTCCTACACCCTGCGCGCCATCGCCCCCTGACCCCGCGTTCCCACACGTCCCGCGCCAGCCGTCGCTCCGATCCTGGCCGCGACGGCGCGCATCACGCGACCGGGCGCGCGAAACTCGGCACCGCTCGATCCGTGGCGCCTGCCGACCGCGTCGCGCGGACGG
>CAKUMG010001265.1 GCA_934667465.1 uncultured Actinoplanes sp.
CGCCGGCCGTGTCGGCCTGGATCGCCTGCACCCGCTGCGAGATGTCCTCGGTCGCCCGTGCCGTCTCCTGCGCCAGCTCCTTGACCTCGGTGGCGACGACGGCGAAGCCCTTGCCGGCCTCCCCGGCCCGGGCCGCCTCGATCGTCGCGTTCAGCGCCAGCAGGTTCGTCTGCTCCGCGATCGACGTGATCACCTTGATCACGTTGCCGATCTCGGCCGACGACTCGCCCAGCTTGCTCATCGTCGCGGACGTCGCCGACGTGATCGTCACGGCCTCGCTCGCCACCTGCGCGGCCTCCGCGGCGTTCTGCGAGATCTCCCGGATCGACGCGCCCATCTCCTCGCTGCCCGCCGACACGGTGTCGACGCTGCGCGAGATCTCCTCGGCCGCCCCGGACACCGTCTGAGCCTGCGCCGAGGTGATCTCCGCCGACGCGGCGATCTGCGTCGACGTCGCCGACAGCTGCTCGGCGGCCCCGGCCAGCGACTGCGCCGACTGGTCGATGGTCGACACCGTGTCCCGTAGCTGCGCCAGCGCCCCGTCGAGCGCCCGGCCCATCCGCCCCGGCTCGTCCTTCGAGGTCAGCCCGCTGGTCCGGGTCAGATCGCCCGCGGCCAGCGCCGTGGTGACCTCCTGGACCTTCGTCAGCGACCGGACGATCGACCGCGCCACGCCCCACCCGAGCGCGAGCGCCGCGAGCGCCCCCAGCGCGATGAACACCAGGATGGTCGTGCGCCCTTCGGTGTACATCGCGGCCGCCGAGTCGTCCGCCTTCTTCGCGTCGGCCGCCTCGGCGGCGGTCAGCTCGGTCAGATCCCCGGTGATCGTCGCCACCACCGGCGCGACCTGCTCGTCGTAGACCTTCTGGTACTGGGCGTAGTCGTTGTCCTCGCCGGCCTGATACTGCGGTCCCTCGAGAGCGGTCTTCAGCGTCTGCCACTGGCTCTGCAGATCCTCGACGGTGGCCGCGTTCCCGGCCGGCCCACTCGCGACGTAGGCGGCCAGCGCCGTATCGACATCCTTGACGTCCTGAGCGAACTGCGCGTTGTACTTCTCGCTCGCTGCGTCATCCTGGGCGATTGCCGCCGTCGCCAGGTCGAGCTGCGTCTGCGCCATCGCACCCTGCACGTCGGCGATGGCCTGCGAGCTGCTCAGGTTCGAGCTGTAGATCTGGTGCGCGGCATCGGCGGACGCGCCCAGCGCACCCAGCGCGATCCCCGCCGCACCCACCGACACGGCGACGGCCACACCGACACTCGCGACGATCTTCGTCCGTACGCCCAGATCGGCGAACCTGCCCACAACGACCACTCCTCAGCTGACGCAGCCCATCTACGCCCGTCCTGTCGGCCGGACGAGGCCGCAGCTAACGGAATGCGCGACGCATCACTCTGAGTGACGGACTCCTGAGGGTGGCAGAAGCGACAAGGTGGCTCTGAGCAGCGATGATGTGAAGTGCGCCCGGTTGGATTCGAACCAACGACCGACGGATTAGAAGTCCGTTGCTCTATCCACTGAGCTACGAGCGCCTGGCCAGCACATACTAGAGTCCCGGCGGCCGCGTGGCGAGTCGGATGTCAGCCCGCCGGGGTGTCCGCTTTGTCCGCCGCGGCGATCGACGTGCTCGCGACCTCGGTGTTCGCCTTGTCCTCCGGGGCCGGGGGCACGTGTTCCGGTGCGGTTCCCGGGGCCGGGACGAAGGCGTCGACCCAGCGGCCCAGCTCCCGGAAGACCTCGGTGCGGACCTCCTTGCCCGACAGGGTCAGGTCGTGGAGGCCGCCGTCGAAGCGGGCGATCGTGACGCGGGGGCCGAGACGGGGCGCCCAGCGGGCGATGTGCTCCACGTCGAGGACGGCGTCGGCGGCCAGGACGTCGTCGGTCCAGGCGCGCCCGCGGAACGTACGGGTGGAGCAGGCCACCAGCACCGGGGCGTTGATCGACAGGCCCGCGCGCAGGCGGGCCTGGCCCCGGCGGATGGCCTCGAGCCAGCCGGCGCGGACCGGGAAGCCCAGGAGCGGCTTCCAGGCCAGGTCGTAGGTCCACTCGCCGCGATGCTCGGCGTGCAGACTCTGCCCGTACAGGCCGAGCGAAGCGATCGGCAGTTTCCGGTACGGGTTCTTCCCGCTCGTGCGGCCGATGAGGTTGAGCAGCGGCCGGCGCAGCAGCCAGGGCACGTTGAAGTCGAAGAACGGGCTGTTCAGGAACAGTCCGTCGACCAGGTCGCGGTCGCTGCGGCTGTGCGCCCACAGCGACGTGACCAGGCCACCCGTCGAG
>CAKUMG010001266.1 GCA_934667465.1 uncultured Actinoplanes sp.
CCTGCGGCAGCAGGGCGACGACGGCGCGCTCTGGGTCGCCACCACCGGCGAGCCCTACCCGCTGCGCCTCGAGGGCCCGACGGCGGCCGACGGCGCGCTGACGTTCAGCAGGTTCGGCGAGACGTTCAGCGACCTCAAGGAGCCCGCGGCGTCCGAGGTCATCGACTTCGGCAAGCTCAAGGGCTGACGCTCTCCCCGACGGCCCGCCGCGTTTATTGATCGACGCGGCGGGCCGTCGCCGTTCCCGCGCTGGTGCCGGCCCCGGCGGCAGTGTTCCGATCAGTGCGGACCGGGCCGGCGGCTGGCGCCGCGGCGCGCCGATCGATGGGCTGGGGTGGACCGAGCCCATCGATCGGGAGAGTGACCATGGTGAGCAAGCGCAACGTGCTGCTGCGACTGGCGGCGACCGGCATCCTCGGCGCCGCCCTGGCCGGCGCGGGTGGCACGCCCGCCGCGGCGGCGGGATGGTGTCCGCGGGAGAACCCCGTGACCCCGCCGCAGGGGTCCAGCTGCACCGGATCTGTTGATCCACCAGCCGCCCCGTGCGGTCGCATGGATTCGTCCGTCCAGGAGATCATCGCCCACCGGGGCCGGGCCCGCGCCGCAGACGTCGACGGCCGCGGCGAGCTCGGTGGGGGGCGCCGGGGGGGCGGTGGTGCCAGCGCTCGGTGCCGGCGACGCCTACGCCCACGCCGAGCAGGAAGACGGCGGCGATGCGGGCCAGAGTGGGCCAGCGGCGGTGGCGCTTCCGTAGCCCTTCCTCGGCTTTGCCGCCGGTCCCTTTCTCGGCGAGCCTTTTCTCGGCGGCCTCGCGGTCGGCGGGCTCGCGGCCGGCGGGGTTTTCGTCGGCGGCCAGGGCGGACCAGCGCTCGCGCCAGCGGGCGGTTTCGGCCGCGACGGTGCCGGGATGTTCGCCGCTCGCGCGCAGGCAGGCCACCACGTTCGCCTCGACGAAGCCCCAGCGCGGCAGCCCCGGCAACCGCTTGCCGGCGAGCACCTCCGAGACGGTGCTGGGCGGCAGCGGTTCGGGCCGGCCCTCCGGCGGCGCGGCCGCGATCCGCCGCTCCGCGAGGGCACTGAGCTTGCGGAAGGAGGGCCGCCCCGAACAGTCCCGCAGTTTGCGCAGCTCAACGAGGAAGGCCTCCGGCGGCGTCCCGTCCGCTCGCACCAGGCTCATCTCGAACGCCCCCATCACGCCCGCACCGGTCTGCCGCGCGGTCCCGCCCGACCCCTCCCAACATATCGAAAAATGTCAATGACGATCACGAAGGATCCGAGCCACAACCGGCAGTGTGGGCTCACGCGCGATCCGGCGCAGGTGCGTCTGGAGCCGTTCGGGGGTGAGCCCGGGGAACTCCCCGGGCAGCGCATCCAGCATGGCCAGCAGGGCAGCCGAGTCGCCGCCGAGGTCGTGGAAGCTCGCCATGGTCCCCGGATCGACGGACCGCCCGAGCAGGCGACTCCACACCCCCGCCAGGCGGATCGTGTCCAGGTCCGGCCCGGACCCGTCCTCGGCGCCCGTCCCGGAGACGGTCTCGTCCGGAAAAGCCGTTTGCCGGAGGCGGGCCAGGTCGAGCTTGCCGTTGGCCGTGTGATGAAGCTCGTTCACCACCGCGATGCGAGCAGGCACGAGGTGGGCCGGCAACCGCACGGCAAGATGACCCCGCAAATCGGCGGAAGTGACCGGCCCGGAGGCCAGCGCAAAGGCAACGAGCTGCCGGGCCGCCGGGTCGTGGGCGACAACAGCACGAACCACCGCCTTGTGGGCCTCCAACGCTGCCGCGATCTCGCCCGGCTCGACGCGGTACCCGTTGACCTGCACCTGATCATCGACGCGGCCCAGATAGACCAGCGTGCCCCCGGACGTGCGCCGCACCAGATCTCCGGTCCGGTAAGCCCGCACTCCCCCGCCCTCCGGCAACCGCCCACCCTCCGCGAGCTCCCCGTCCTCCGGGAGTTGCCCTGCCCTGGGGAGGTGGACGAACGGGTCGCCGGGTCGCGGGTGGCCCAGGTAGCCGGGGCTGAGCTGCGGGCCGGTCAGGTACAGCTCGCCGGGTTCGCCGGGCGCGTCGGCAGCGGCGGCGACCAGCGTGGCCTGGCCGGCCTCGAACGCCGCGCGTGCCTCCTCGAAGATCGCGTCGACGGAGCGCTGCGTGAACGTCACGTCGCCGACGTAGGCGGCCACGGCGGGGCTCTGCTGGGCGCACCCGCTGAGGGCGAGCGCGGCCACGCAGACGAAAGCCACATAACGGGCAGGTCGCATAGAGATCACT
>CAKUMG010001267.1 GCA_934667465.1 uncultured Actinoplanes sp.
GGTCCAGCACGCTCGCCATGGTCGTCGTCTTGCCGGAGCCGGTCGGGCCGGTGACCAGCACCAGCCCGCGGGGGAGGTGGGCGAAGCGGGCCACCGAGTCGGGCATGCCCAGCTCGTCCAGCGGCTTGATCTTGTGCGGGATGGCCCGGAAGACCGCGCCGCACGAGTTGCGCTGCACGTAGAGGTTGCCGCGGAAGCGGGAGACGCCGACGATGCTGTGCGCGAAGTCCAGCTCCTGCTCGGCCTGGAACGTCTGCCACTGCGCGGGGGAGACGGCCGCGCGGGCCAGCAGGGCGGTGTCGGAGGAGTTGAGCTTGCCGTAGCCGGGCAGCGCCCGCAGGCCGCCGTCGACGCGGATCATCGGGGGCGAGCCGACGGTCAGGTGCAGGTCCGAACCGCGCGACTCGACCAGCGTGACGAGCATCTGGTCGAGCACGGCCAGGTCACCGGCGGCCGGCGTGGCCTGCTGCGGCACTTCCTGCTCCAGCGTGTACATCCGCGGCACCGACATTCTCGAGGACTTCTTGGACGCCACCCCCATTCGGCATCGTCCGGGGCGGCTTTAGGACCTGTTCCGCGACAAATCCGCGTACGGGATGGGTTGTTTGCTAGGGTTTCGGGTCGTCAGATCGCGACGCGCGACACCTCGCGCACGGACGTCAGGCCGCCCGCGGCCTTGGCCAGGCCGTCGGCGCGCAGGTCGTACATGCCCTGGGCCATGGCCACCTCGCGGATCTCCCCCGCGGGGGCGCGCCGGATGGTCAGCGACTCGATCTCCGCGGAGACCGGCATGACCTCGTGCAGCGCGAGCCGGCCGCGATAGCCGGTGTTGGCGCAGTTGCGGCAGCCCACCGGGCGATAGAGCGCCTCCGGCACGGCCAGATCCTCGTACGGCCAGCGGGCGCCCTCGAGCTCCTCCGACGTGGGCGCGTACGCCTCCTTGCACCAGTCGCAGAGCCGCCGCGCCAGCCGCTGGGCCAGCACGCAGTCCAGCGACGAGCCCACCAGGAACGGCTCGATCCCCATCTCGGTGAGGCGGGTGACCGCGCCCGGTGCGTCGTTGGTGTGCAGCGTGGAGAGCACGAGGTGACCGGTGAGCGACGCCTCGACCGCGATCTGGGCGGTGTTCGAGTCCCGGATCTCACCGATCAGCACGACATCCGGGTCGGAACGCAGGATCGCGGGCAGCACCGCGGCGAACGTCAGGCCGGCCTTCGCGTTCACCTGCACCTGGTTCACGCCCCGCAGCCGGTACTCGACCGGGTCCTCGACGGTGATGACGTTGATCTCCGGCTTGCTGATCCGGCCCAGGGTCGCGTACAGGGTGGTCGACTTGCCCGAACCGGTCGGACCCGTGACCAGCAGCATCCCGTGCGGCTTGCTGAACGACTCCGCGAAGCGGTGCAGGTTGTGCTGGGTGAAGCCCAGCTTGGTGATGTCCAGGTCGATGCCGCCGGTGTCCAGGACCCGCAGGACGATCTTCTCGCCCCACACCGTGGGCAGCGTGGCGGTACGCAGGTCGACCTGCCGGTCCCGGATCAGCGCGGTGATGCGGCCGTTCTGTGGGATCCGCTTCTCGGTGATGTCGACGCCCGACATGATCTTCAGGCGCGAGATGAGCGCCGGCATGACACCCTTCGGCACGGTGTCGAGCTCGTGCATGACGCCGTCGATCCGGTACCGCACCCGCATGTCGTCCTCGGTCGGCTCCAGGTGCAGGTCGGAGGCGCGGTTCTGGACGGCCTGCTCGATCAGGTTGTTCACGTACCGCACGATCGGGGCGTCGTCGGCCGTGGTGGCCTGCGCCGCCATGCCGGTCTGCTCCTCGGCGGCGGCCTCGGCCATGTCCGCGAGATCGCTGTCCTCGCGCTGCAGCCGCTCGATGATCCGGCGGACCTCGCTGCGCGCCACCACCACGGGCCGCACGATCATGCCGGTCGAGGCCCGCACGTCGTCGAGCGCCACGACGTCGCCCGGGTCGGTGACACCCACGATCAGCTCGCCGTCCTGGATGGCGAGGCCGAGCACCCGGTGCCGCAGCACCACGGGCAGCGGGATCCGCTTGAGCGCCGCCGGGTCGGGGGTGAAACTGACCAGGTCGAGCGTCGTGGTGCCGGCGGCGGCCGCGGCAGCGCTGGTCAGCTGCTCCTCGGTCACCACATTGTCGTTGATCAGGACGGCCCGCACCGACCGGCCGCTCCGCTGCGCCTCCTCGGCCGCGGCATCCACCGCGACGGGGTCGACGCCGATCTGCTTCAGGGCGTCGAGCA
>CAKUMG010001268.1 GCA_934667465.1 uncultured Actinoplanes sp.
GTGCCGGATGCCGTCCAGGCCCCGCCCGGTGCCGGGGCTCGCCGCGCCGGGGCCGGCAACGGGGTTGCTCGCGGTGATCCGGAACTCGCCGGCGGTCCGGGCGAGCGCGAGGTCGAGGGTGCCGTCGCCGTGGCGCAGCGCGTTGGTGAGGAGCTCCTGGACGATCCGGTACGCGGCGAGGTCCAGCGACTGCGGCAGCGTCCGGGGCACGACGCCGTCCGCACTCAGCCGCACGGTGAGCCCGGCCCGGCGGCTGCCCTCCACGAGCTCGTCGAGGGCGTCGAGCCCCGGCTGCCGTACGCCGTCGGTGTCGTTGCCGTGCAGCAGGTCGAGCATCCGCCGCAGGTCGCCGAGCGCGGCCCGGCTCGACGCCTCGACCTGTTCCAGCGAGGCGACCGTGCGGTCCTGCTTGTCCGGCAGCTGCGACTTCAGGCCGAGGCGGGCCGCGGCGGCGTGCATCCCGACCGCGCTGACGTGGTGCGAGATCGTGTCGTGCAGGTCCCGGGCGATCGCGGCCCGTTCGGTCTCGACCGCCGCGGTCAGCTGCGCCTCGGCCGCCCGCTCTATCCGTTCGGCCCGGCGGCGGACCTCCGCGATGTAGCCGCTGCGGCCGGTGGTGTGCCGGCCGAGCAGCCACGGCAGGACCGTGTTGGAGAGCGTGATCAGGATGTTCTCGGCGGTCGCGTCGAAGCCCTGGATCAGCTGCGTGCCGGTCATGCCCGCGACCAGCGCGGCCAGCGTGGCCCAGGAGCGGCGCCCCTCGACCCACGCGCCGGCCCGGTACCCGGCGACGGCCAGGCCGGTCGCGTTCCCGATCCCGTCTCGGTCCCCGCTGGCGGCGAACAGCAGGCCCGCGACCGCCACCCGGACGACCGCGTGCAGCACCGCCACCGGCCCGGCGGTCCGGGCCGGCAGCGCGAGCGCCAGATCGGCGACCAGGATCGCGATCCCCGCGATCCAGACGGCCGGGTGCGCGGGGTGCTGCGACGCCTTGAGCAGGAACGGCGCGCCGTCGCAGACGATGCACCCGATCGCGATCAGCAGCGACTGCCGGCGCAGTGTGGCGTTCTCGTCGTCCCCGACCCGCATGGAGCTCCCTCCCCCGTCGGCGGCTCCGGCCGGGCGGAACCCATCCTCGCCCGGCCCGCTGCCGCCGTCCTCCCTCTCCCGGGGGATTTCGGCCGGACGATGGGCTCAGACCGCACTCGCCCGCCTCTCCGGGCGCGGTGTCCATCCGCCCGGCGGGCGGCCGTTCCTGACGCCGTGGACCGAGGGCTCCGGCGCCGAGGCCGAAAATGGTGTGCGGTACGGCGGTCTGCCGTGACCGCCGGTGGCCCGGAACCGTGCCTGACCAGGTTCGGCGGGCGGGCGGGCGCGGGTGTCAGGTGGCCGCAGGCGGGTACCCCCGTGTCATGACGGTCTCGATCCGCTGCGCGGACTTCAACAACGACTGCCCGGCCCAGTTCACCGTGCGCGACGAAAAGGAACTGCTGCACCACGTCGAGCTGCACACCAAAGAACAGCACCAGCCCATGGAATGGAGCCCGGAACTCGCCGAGGTCGTGAAGACCCACGTGCAGCACGCCTGACGGGACGCGCGCCGTGCCTGGCGTGGCACGGCGCGCCCGGGGCGGTCAGCGCAGTGGTGCGCCGCTGCCCCGGTCGTCCAGGACGAGCGGAGCCCGGCCCGACACCGTGTAGCGGAGGTGGGTGACCTGCGGGGTGGGCACGACCCGGTCCACGGCCAGTTCGACCGCTTCCTTGGCCGCCAGGTCCAGACCCTCGCCGAGCAGGCGCATGCCGTCGCCGAGGACGACGGGGACGAAGTGGAGTTCGAGCTCGTCCAGGAGGCCCGCGGCGAGGACCTGGCGGACCAGGGTGCCGCCGCCGGCCACCGCGACGTTCTTGTCGCCGGCCACGGCTCGGGCCTGTTCGACCGCGGATGCGACGCCGTCGGTCACGAACGTGAACGTCGTGCCGCCCGACCTGTGCAGTGGCGGACGGGGCCGGGAGGTCACCACGAACACCGGGGCGCGGAACGGGGGTTCGTCGCCCCACGGGCGGACGCCGCCCTCGAACATGCGGCGGCCCATCACGTACGCGCCGGATTTGTCGAAGGTTTCGCCGACGATCTCGGAGTTGGTGTCGCCGACGCCGCCGGCGAAGCCCTGCCGTTCCCGCCACGAGGCGGCGTCGATCACCCAGCGGGTGACGCGGAAGAACCCGGCGGCCTCGGCGGAGTCGAGCCAGTCGCCGTTGCCGTCGAAGCG
>CAKUMG010001269.1 GCA_934667465.1 uncultured Actinoplanes sp.
GGCTTCACGCCCGCCGCGGGCACGCCCACCGTCGCCACGTTCGCCAACGGCGCCTCGGTCACGCTCACCGGCACCGCCACCGACGCGGGCGGCGGCCAGGTCGCGGGAGTCGAGGTCTCCACCGACGGCGGGGCCACCTGGCACCGGGCCACCGGCACCACGTCGTGGTCGTACACGTTCTCTGCGATCGGGCCCGCCACGACGACCGTACGGGTGCGGGCCGCCGACGACAGCGCGAACCTGCCCGCGACACCCACCACGCGGACGTTCAACCTCACCGGGCCCACCACGATCTGGGGCAACCGCGTGCCCGAGCAGCCCTCGGTCGCCGAGACCGGCGCGTTCCAGCTCGGGATCAAGTTCCAGCCGCAGAGCGACGGCTACGTGACCGGCATCCGGTTCTACAAGGGCGCGGGCAACACCGGCACGCACACCGGCTCGCTGTGGACCGCCGCCGGCGCCCGGCTGGCCACGGGCACGTTCCAGACCGAGACCGCCACCGGCTGGCAGACGATGACGTTCGGCAGCCGGGTGACGGTCGAGGCCGGCACCACGTACGTCGCGTCCTACCTCGCGCCGAACGGCGGGTTCGCCGGCGACAGCTACTTCTTCGCCTACCACGGCCATCAGCAGCCGCCCCTGGTCGTGCCGCGCGACGGCAACGGCGTGTTCGGCTACGGCAACGAGTTCCCGGACCGGACCCACGGCAACGCCAACTACTACGTCGACGTCACGTTCCTGGACGGCAACGTCATCCCGCCGACCGTGCTGACCGCCGCCCCGGCCGACGGCACCGCGGGCGTCCCCGTCACCGTCAAGCCCACCGCCAAGATGAGCAAGCCGGTCGTGCCGTCGTCGGTGCAGATGACCGTCCGCAACTCCTCCAACGCCGTCGTGCCCGGCACCACCGCCTACGACACCGGGACCCGGACCGCGACGTTCACCCCGGCCGCGAACCTGCCCGCCGGCGGCGACTACACCGCGACCGTGCAGGCCCAGGACGCCGACAACCGGCCCATCGAGGACCCGCCGACGTGGGCGTTCCGCACCGAGGTGTACCCGTCCATGAACAAGCTCTTCCCCGCCGGCGCGCAGCCGGCCGAGACCTCGGTCGACGACAGCGGCGCGGTCAGCCTCGGCGTCAAGTTCACCCCGCAGTCCGCGGGCCGGATCCTGGGCCTGCGCTTCTACAAGGGTGCCGGCAACACGGGCACGCACACCGGCACGCTGTGGACCGCGAACGGGCTGTTCATCCGGCGGGTCACATTCACCGACGAGACGGCGTTCGGCTGGCAGACCGCCACGTTCGACACCCCCGTCACCGTCGTGGCCGGGACCACCTACGTGCTGTCGTACTTCGCCCCGAACGGTCACTACGCGGCCACCGGGAATTTCTTCGACGAGCCCTACGCGCACGGCTCGATGACGGCGGTGGTCTCCGACAACGGGGTGTACGCCTACGGCGGCGACCTGTTCCCGACGAGCTCGCACGCGAACACCAACTACTGGGTGGACCCGATCTTCGACAGCACCCCGCAGGAGCCGCCGCCCCCGCCCGACCCGGAGCCCGACGGCGCCGTGACGCTCTTCAGCACCAACGACGTGCCCGACAACCCGAACTGGAACGACCCGGGCGCCATCGAGGTCGGCGCGCGCTTCACCGCCTCCGTCTCCGGGCACGTCTCCGGGCTGCGCTTCTACAAGGGCCCGCTGAACACCGGCACCCACGTCGGGTCGCTGTGGTCCGCGGCCGGCGTGCGGCTCACCCAGGCCACCTTCACCGGCGAGAGCGCCTCCGGCTGGCAGACGGTCCGGTTCGCTGAGCCGTGGCCGGTCACGGCCGGGACCACGTACACGGTGTCTTACTCCACCACAACGGGCTACTACGCCGTGACCGGCAACGCGTTCACCAACGGTCACGACAGCCCGCCGCTGCACGTGCCCCCGTCGGGTGGCGCGTTCCGCTACGGCAGCGGGTTCCCCGACTCGTCGACCGCGGGCAACTTCTGGGTCGACCCGCTGTTCATCCCGGAGGGCTCCTGAGTGGACAGTACCGTCAACTATCCGACTGACCCTGCCGCCGTGCCGCGGCCGTCCGGGAGCCTGTGACCATGCGCCTACTCGTCGGCCTGCACCACCTCGGCCTCGGCGGCAGCCAGCTCAACGCGTTCGACCTCGCCCTGCGGGCGCGCGACGCGGGCCACGACGTCGGCATCTTCGGCGTCCACCCCGGCGATCCCGGCCCGATGGCGCGCCGGGCGAGGGT
>CAKUMG010001270.1 GCA_934667465.1 uncultured Actinoplanes sp.
GGCAAGCCGGCCGAGGACGCCCGCGCCGAGGTCCTGGCCACCCTCGCGCACCTCGAGTACGTCATCGGCAGCGCCGAGCGGGTGCTGGGCCCGCGACCCGTCGAGGTGCCGCCCGCGGCGGGCCACCAGCGGGCCTGGGTGGAGCACCTGCCCTACGGCGTGGCCGGCGTCATCGGGCCGTGGAATTTCCCGCTGTCCACCCCGGGCGCGATCGTCATCCACGCGCTGGCGGCCGGCAATGCGGTCGTGCTCAAGCCCAGCGAGCTCACCCCCGGCGCAGGGCAGTGGCTGGCCCGATCCTGGGACCGGGCCGTGCCGGGGCAGCGCGGCGTGCTGCGTACCCTCACCGGGTTTGCCGCCACCGGCGAGGCGCTCGTCGCCGCCGGACCCGACAAGATCGCCTTCACCGGCAGCGTCCGGTCCGGACGCGCCGTCGCGGCGGCCTGCGCCCCGCGCCTGATCCCGATGCTGCTGGAACTCGGCGGCAACGACGGCGTCGTGGTCGCCGCCGACGCCGACCTGGACCTCGCCGCCGCCCACATCGCCTGGGGCGCGCTGCAGAACGCCGGGCTGGGCTGCATCAGCCTCGAAGTGGCCTACGTGGTCGACGAGGTGTACGACACGCTCGCCCGCAAGATCACCGAACTGGCCGCCCGGGTACGGGCCGGCAGCGGCCCCGGCGACCTGATCGGGCCCGTGCCGCTGCCCGGCCAGATCCCGGTGATCCGCGCGCACATCGACGACGCGCTCACCCGCGGCGCCACCGCGGCGGTGGGTGGCACGGCCGGCGACGGCAGCCGGTACGTGCAGCCGACCGTCCTGCTCGACGTGCCGCCGGACGCGCTCGCTGCCACCGAGGAGACGTTCGGCCCGGTGCTGTCGCTGGTGCGCGTGCGCGACACCGACGAGGCGATCGAGCGGATCAACACCGGACCGTACGGGCTCGGCAGCGCCGTGTTCAGCCGCGAACACGGGCCGGCGCTGGCCCGGCGCCTGCGGGTCGGCATGACCAGCGTCAACGACGCCCTCGCGTTCTCGCAGATCCCGGCGCTGCCGTTCGGCGGGCGCGGGCACAGCGGGTTCGGCCGCAAGCACGGCGAGGAGGGGCTGCGCGAGTTCGCGTACCCGCACGCCATCTCCGTCCGCACCGGGACGCCGCCGGCACCCACGACCACATTCGACCGGCCGCCGGGCGCGATGGCCGCCGCCCTCGCCGCGGCACGCACCCACCTGGAGGCCCGATGAGCGACACGATCCTGGACCGCATCGCCGACGGCTTCAGCCGCCCCGGCCGCTCACCGCTGCTGCACGACCCCGCCGAGCAGAGACTGTCCTATGAAGACGTCGCTTTCCCCGCCCGGGACGGCGTGCCGCTGGAGGGCTGGTTCATCCCCGCACCGAACGCGACCGCCGTGGTCATCGCGAACCACCCGATGGGCTTCACCCGGGCGGGCCTGCCCACCCACCTCGAGCCGTGGCACTCGCAGTGGGCGGCCAGCGGCAACGGCTTCGAGGTCGACTTCACGCCCGACTACCGCATCCTGCACGAGGCCGGTTATCACGTGCTCGCGTACGACCTGCGCAACCACGGGCTCAGCGGCGCGGCCCACGGCGGGATCGGCTCCAGCGGCATCTTCGAGGCCCGCGACGTGGCCGGCTCGGTCGCGTACGCGCGCAGCCGCCCCGACACCCGCGGCCTGCCCATCGGCCTGTTCAGCCGGTGCCTGGGCTGCAGCTCCACCTTCTCGGCGCTGGCCCGCTTCCCGGAGGAGTTCGAGGGCGTGCGCTGTCTGGTCGGCGCGCAACCGGTGACCGCGAGCACCATCATGGGCCGGCGGCTGGCCGCGCTCGGGCTCGGCGACCGGCTCGGCGACCTCGAGGAGCGGATCCGGCTGCGTACGGGCATCGGTTTCGGCCCGCGCAGCCCGCGGGAGTGGGCCCGCCACGTGCACCTGCCGACGCTGCTGTACCAGGTTCGCGACGACATCCTCACCGAGCCGGGCGACGTGCAGGCGATGTTCGACAACCTGCCGGCGGCCGAGAAGCAGCTGCGGTGGATCGAGGGCACGACCGCGCGCTGGGACGGCTACCTGGAGTTCCAGCGCCGGCCCGAGTCGATGCTCGACTGGTTCGCCCGCCACCTGACCTGACCGCTCCGGCCGGTACCACCGCTGGCGACGACACTGACGGGATGGAGGACGTGTCCGACGGGCTGACCTACGCCGAGACGGCCGAGTGCGCCGCCCGGGCGGCCGCTGCCC
>CAKUMG010001271.1 GCA_934667465.1 uncultured Actinoplanes sp.
CCGGGTCGGCGA
Organism: uncultured Actinoplanes sp.; assembly: GCA_934667465.1. Classification (GTDB taxonomy): domain Bacteria; phylum Actinomycetota; class Actinomycetes; order Mycobacteriales; family Micromonosporaceae; genus Actinoplanes. The sequence goes on from CAKUMG010001271.1 coordinate 13, forward strand.
TGCCCAGCTCGCCGGTGAACACCTTCTCCTCGATCAGGTTGAGGATCAGGGCGGTGGTGCCGACCTTGAGGTAGGTGGAGATCTCCGACAGGTTGGCGTCGCCGATGATCACGTGCAGCCGGCGGTACTTGTCCGCGTCCGCGTGCGGCTCGTCCCGGGTGTTGATGATCGGGCGCTTCAGCGTGGTCTCCAGCCCGACCTCGACCTCGAAGAAGTCGGCGCGCTGGGAGATCTGGAAGCCGGTGCCGGAGCCGTCCTGGCCGAGGCCGACCCGGCCGGCGCCGCAGACGATCTGCCGGGTGACGAAGAACGGCGTCAGGTACGCCACGATGTCCGCGAACGGCGTCTGGCGGCGCATCAGGTAGTTCTCGTGGGCACCGTACGACGCGCCCTTGTTGTCGGTGTTGTTCTTGTAGAGGTGGATCGGGTGCGCGCCCGGGATGGTGGCCGCGCGCCGGGCCGCCTCGGCCATCACGCGCTCGCCGGCCTTGTCCCACTTGACGATGTCGAGCGGGTTGGTGACCTCGGGCGTCGAGTATTCCGGGTGGGCGTGGTCGACGTAGAGGCGTGCACCGTTGGTGAGGATGACGTTGGCCAGGCCGAGGTCCTCGTCCGCGAGCGCCTCGGCGGGGTCGTAGGCCGCGCCGGAGTAGGTGAAGCCGCGCGCGTCCCGCAGCGGCGACTCCTCCTCGTAGTCCCACCGGGTGCGCCCGCCGCGGTTGAGCTCCGGGCGTGCCCCGTAGGCGTTGACCACCTGCGAGGAGGTCACCATCGGGTTGGCGCCCGGCTGGCCGGGCACGGAGATCCCGTACTCGACCTCGGTTCCCATGATCCGACGAACAGACATAAAGAGCCCTCCCCATCCCGTCGAGAGAAGCCTAGCCCCTACGAGGCGTAACGAAACGTGTCGGCACATGGATAAATGGAAACGGGCGACCCGTTGGGGTCGCCCGTTTCGCAGAGACGCTTACAGATACTGACCGGTGTTCGACGCGGTCTCGATCGAGCGGCCGGCTTCCGCGCCCTTGCCGCCGGAGACGAGCGTGCGGATGTAGACGATCCGCTCGCCCTTCTTGCCGGAGATGCGGGCCCAGTCGTCGGGGTTGGTGGTGTTGGGCAGGTCCTCGTTCTCGCGGAACTCGTCGACGCAGCTGTCGAGCAGGTGCTGCAGGCGCAGCCCCTTCTTGCCGGAGGTGAGGAACTCCTTGATGGCCATCTTCTTGCCGCGGTCGACGATGTTCTGGATCATCGCGCCGGAGTTGAAGTCCTTGAAGTACAGGACCTCCTTGTCACCGTTGGCGTAGGTGACCTCGAGGAAGCGGTTCTCCTCGGTCTCCGTGTACATCCGGAGGACGACGGCCTCGATCATGGCGGCGACGGTGACGTCCTTGTCGTTGCCGTGCTCGGCGAGGTCGTCCTCGCTCAGCGGCAGGCCGCTGAGGATGTACTTCGCGAAGATGTCCTTCGCCGCCTCGGCGTCCGGGCGCTCGATCTTGATCTTCACGTCGAGCCGGCCGGGGCGCAGGATCGCCGGGTCGATCATGTCTTCCCGGTTGGAGGCGCCGATGACGATGACGTTCTCCAGGCCCTCGACGCCGTCGATCTCGCTGAGCAGCTGCGGGACGATGGTGTTCTCGACGTCGGAGGAGACGCCCGAGCCACGGGTCCGGAAGATCGAGTCCATCTCGTCGAAGAACACGATGACCGGCGTGCCCTCGCCGGCCTTCTCCCGCGCCCGCTGGAAGACCAGGCGGATGTGCCGCTCGGTCTCGCCGACATACTTGTTGAGCAGCTCCGGGCCCTTGATGTTGAGGAAGTAGCTGGTGTGCTTCTCCTCGCCGCGGCGCTCGGCGATCTTCTTCGCGAGCGAGTTGGCGACCGCCTTGGCGATCAGGGTCTTGCCACAGCCGGGCGGGCCGTAGAGCAGGATGCCCTTCGGCGGGCGCAGCTGGTGCTCCCGGAACAGGTCGGCGTGCAGGAACGGCAGCTCGACCGCGTCGCGGATCTGCTCGATCTGGGAGTGCAGGCCACCGATGTCGGCGTAACCGACGTCCGGCACCTCCTCCAGGACCAGCTCCTCGACCTCGCTCTTCGGAATCCGCTCGTAGGCGTACGCCGAGCGGGGCTCGATCATGAGCGAGTCGCCGGCCCGCAGCGCGGAGCCGACGAGCGTGTCGGCGAGGTGCACGATGCGCTCCTCGTCGGCGTGCGAGATGACGAGCGCCCGGTCGCCGATGCCGTCGGAGT
>CAKUMG010001272.1 GCA_934667465.1 uncultured Actinoplanes sp.
GCCGGAGATGCGCGCGATGTACGCGGTGGCGTTAAAGCTGGCGGGGGATGGCGAAGGCGCGCTGAAAAACGCACAGATGTGTTTGGATGGCGACGCCAGCGTGCGCGCGCTGTGTACGGCGGCGCAGGCGTTCAATATGTGCGGCATGGCGGATCGCGCGGCGGAGATCATCCGGCGCGCGGCGGAGATGGAATGCGATGAAAATGAATTTCAGCTGCTGATGCTGATGATGGGTGAGCTGCGCATGGATCGCGATGCGGCGGAAAAGCTGCGCCTGTATCTGCAGGCGTTTCCGAACAGCCGCGAGCTTATGCACATGCGCGCGGTGGCGCTGCATCGCTGCGGCGCGCCGGATGCGCAGGCGGCGGCATTCTGGAAGCGCATACTGCGCATCGATCCGGATGATACGGTGGCGCAGTTTTACGCGGATGCCGCGGCGGGTGCGGTGCGTCCACGCCCACCGGGCGGCGACCCCCTCGTCGCTACTGTTGGCGTTCGCGGCGCCGGCCGACGCACTGTACGCGATGGGCGTCGACGAAGGCCGCTGGGACATCCGGCGCTGGGCCTGGCGGCGCCTCGAGCCCGCCGGGCCGGCTGCCGCGCGGCGAGGTCCTTGTCGCCCTGGGGAGCGGTCGATCAGCGTGCTGGCCGGATGCCAGCGGGGCTCGACGGCGATCACCTGCTGGCGCCTACCAGTCGGCGGGTGATCTGGCGGTCGGCGAGGGACCGGACGCCGATGCTGCGCTCGGCGAGGTCGTGCACGAGAGGTTGAGGACCTCGCGGGGGTTGCGGCCGAGCCGGTCGAGGGTGTGCACGACTATCGTGTCGCCAGCCCGGGCAAACTGGAACAACGCGTTGAAGCCCTCGCGTTGACCGAAGCGCCGGTCTTCTTGTCGGTGAAGATTCGCTCAAGTACGGACTTGCAGTCTTCGCCGCCGGCGCAGTCGCCGGCCTGCGCTGGTCGTCCGCCGCCAAATACTGACGGCCTTGCTCCTGCTCGCCCGCTACCTCGCCCGCCGGCCGCTGGCGGCGGTTACCGCCGCCGCCGTGGGCTAAGTCGCCCTGGCCGTGCCCTGGCTCGCACGCGTCGTACATCGCTTCTGAACGATGGCCACGCATGGCCATATATGGCTACGCGTGGCCATTGTCTCTAACGGTTGGCGGTGCGGCTGCCGTGGTATCCCGACGGGGTAAGGGGGTGGGATTCGGCGGTCAGTCCAGCGAGCGCGGTGGCGACTTCCTCAAGGGTGGCCTTGGTGTAGCGGGCTGTAGTGCCGGCGTCGTTAGGGGTCTCCTTATGGCCGGCATAGGCCAGGGCGATGGAGTATCCGTAGTGGCGTTCAACCCAAGTCAGGGTGGTGTGGCGCAGCCAATGCGCGCTCACCTGCTGAGCTGCGGCCCACGGCAGCGCCTTATAAAGGTGACCGAACAGTGTGTCGTAGCGGCGCCGTCCGACGGGCCGTCCGGTGCGAGTGCGCAGCAGGCTTTGATCGGCTGCGGCACCGCGGCTGACGATGTGATGCTGCAGCAGGTGGGTGAGGGTCGGTGAGATCGGTTGCCAGCGCGCGCTGTTGCCCTTTTCGTGCAACTGGGCAAGGCAGTGTTCGGTGTCCAGGTCTCGCGGACGCAGGGCGAGCATCCCGCCGCGTCGGCAGGCGGTCTCAATGTGGAAGCGGATGATCAGCGAATCGAGTTCCGGGTCGCTGCTGGCGGTCGCGGTGGCGGTCACGAGTTCGGCGAGGCGATCCAAGGGCAGGCCACTGCGTTGGCTGTCAGGCCGGCGGGGTTTGCGGACTTTGGCGGCAGGGTTGTCCTCGGCGGAGATGAGCCCGTCAGCGACGGCACGGGTGTAGAGACAGCGTAGGGCGCTGATGGTGTGTTCGATGGTGCCGATGCCGCCACGGTAGTTACGGCGCTCGAGGGCGTCTTGCTGCAACTCCCGAGTGAGGGTCTCGATCTCGGTGGGGGTGACCTGGTCGATGGGCCGATCGCCCCAACGCTCGGCAGTCTTGCGCCAGTAAGTGCCGTATACGCCGGCGGTACTAGCCGAGACGGCGGCGGTGACGACGGGGATGTACTGGTTGAATGTGGGTGCCGGTGGGCGTATACCGGCAGCTTTAACCAGGTCAGCGGCGCTGATGCCCATGCTGGCCAGGAGCATACGGGCGGCGTCGATGACTTCCGCCCGGGCCGGGCCGCCTGGAGGCGTTGGGGCGGCGGATGTAGCGGCCCCCGTTTGCAGCACTTGGCTGACGGAAG
>CAKUMG010001273.1 GCA_934667465.1 uncultured Actinoplanes sp.
CCGCAATCCTGCGGAGCGGCTCCAACGCGGGGGTCACGGGCGGCATCTTGCCCGGTTTATGTTAACTCCGCGAAACGTCTGTCGGATTCCTGACAGGGCGACGACGGTGAGTAACCGCAGTTCACGGCGCTTCTTCGCACTCAACGCAGCAATGATGTAACACACAGCAAACACCACTCATCGGCCCTTGATCACCTCTCCGACCCACCGCCCAGACAGGACAGAACGCGGCTCTCAGACCCGCGGCGGGCCGCTCACCGACGAGGCGGCGGGGTCGGCGGGAGCCGCGGAAGCGGCGGAGGCGGCGGGGTCGGCCGGCGGGGTGTAGGGCTGCCCCCAGCCGGGGTCGGCCGGATCGCGCCACGGCGAGGTGGCCGGGGCCGGCTCCTCGGGGATCAGGAACCACATGACCGGGTACGCGAGGAGAGCCACGCCCCAGGACACCGCCGCCAGGACGGCGAAGCCGACCCGCACGAGCACCGGGTCGATCCCGAAGTAGCGGCCGATCCCGCTGCAGACCCCCGCCACGATCCGGTCGTCGAGGGGACGTCGAAGCTGCTTGTACGGGGCGACACCAGGAGAAGTCATGCCTCCACGATCCGCCCCGGGCGCCCCTGCCGACCTCAGTGACTCCCCCGACCCCGACCCTGATTTCGCGCGGCCGCCACGCCCGGCCGCCACGCTCGGCCGCCACGCTCGGCCGCCACGCCCGGCCGCCACCATCGGTCACGCCGGCCCGCTCGCCGACGATCAGGTTGTGCGCAATTTAATTGCGCACAATTAAGTTGTGCGCAACGCAAAACGGCCCGGAGGTGCCACAGCAAAGAGCCCGGAAGCGCACGCGCTTCCGGGCTCTCAGGGCAGGGAGCGGATCACTCCCACTCGATCGTGCCCGGCGGCTTCGACGTCACATCGAGGACGACCCGGTTGACCTCGCGCACCTCGTTCGTGATCCGGTTCGAGATCGTGGCGATCACGTCGTAGGGCAGGCGCGACCAGTCGGCCGTCATCGCGTCCTCCGAGGAGACCGGGCGCAACACGACCGGGTGGCCGTAGGTCCGGCCGTCGCCCTGGACGCCGACGCTGCGGACGTCGGCGAGCAGCACGACCGGGAACTGCCAGACGTCGCGGTCCAGGCCGGCGGCGGTGAGCTCCTCGCGGGCGATCAGGTCGGCCGCGCGCAGGATCTCGAGCCGCTCGCGGTCGACCGCGCCGATGATGCGGATGGCCAGGCCGGGCCCGGGGAACGGGTGCCGCTGGACCATCTCCTCGGGCAGGCCCAGTTCGGCGCCGAGCGCCCGGACCTCGTCCTTGAACAGGGTGCGCAGCGGCTCGACGAGCTCGAACTGCAGGTCGTCGGGCAGGCCGCCGACGTTGTGGTGCGACTTGATGTTCGCGGTGCCGGTGCCGCCGCCGGACTCGACGACGTCGGGGTAGAGGGTGCCCTGGACGAGGAACTCGATGTGCCGTTCCTCGTCGAGCTCGCGGGCCGCGCCCTCGAAGGTCCGGATGAACTCGCGCCCGATGATCTTGCGCTTCTGCTCCGGGTCGGTGACGCCCTCGAGGTGGCCGAGGAAGACGTCGGAGGCGTCGACGACCTTGAGGCGGATGCCGGTGGCGGCGACGTAGTCCTTCTCGACCTGCTCGGCCTCGCCGGCGCGCAGCAGGCCGTGGTCGACGAAGATGCAGGTGAGCTGGTCGCCGACGGCCTTGTGCACGAGCGCCGCGGCCACCGCCGAGTCGACGCCGCCGGACAGGCCGCAGATGACCTGCTTGTCGCCGACCTGCGCACGGATGGCCGCGACCTGCTCCTCGATGATGTTGGTCGAGGTCCAGGTCGGCTCGAGGCCGGCGATGTCGTAGAGGAAGCGCTCCAGCATCTTCTGGCCCTGCTCCGTGTGCGCCACCTCGGGGTGGAACTGCACGCCGGCACGGCGGGTCTCGAGGCTCTCGAACGCGGCGACCGGCGCGCCCGGCGACGACGCGGTGACCGCGAAGCCGGCGGGCGGCTCGGCGACCGAGTCGCCGTGCGACATCCAGACGGGCAGGTCGGCGGGGAGCTCGCGGAGCAGGGTGCCGGCGTCGGAGGCCGGGGCCAGCAGGGTGCGGCCGTACTCCCGGGAGCCGGTGTGCGCGACGGTGCCGCCGAGCGCCTGTGCCATGGCCTGGAAGCCGTAGCAGATGCCGAAGACGGGCACCTCGTTGGCGAACAGCGCCGGGTCGAGGACGGGCGCGCCAGGCTCGTACACACTGGAGGG
>CAKUMG010001274.1 GCA_934667465.1 uncultured Actinoplanes sp.
GGATCTGTGGCTGTCCGTGCTGGAGGCCACGGGGCAGCCCGACTTCGCGCCTTTCGTCATCGACCAGCCGGCCTGATCTCGCCGCCGGCCGGGGTGGCCGGCGGACCGGTGCGGCGGCTTTGCGGCGACGGGCTCTTGCCACGGGGGTGGGGTCAGACGGGGGCCGCGGAGACACGGCGCATGCGGTAGCCGAGGCGCTCGTAGGTGCGTACGGCCGGGGTGTTGTCGACGTCGACGAGCAGCCCGACCGTACGCTTGCCGGCGCTCAGGTCGGCGGTCAGCGCGGCGCAGATCCGGCGCCCGAGACCCCGGCCGCGCACGTCGGTCCGGGTCGCGACGCCCGCGACCAGCGCCACGTCGGCGGCCGACCACGCGTCGGCGGCGACCGCGAGCAGCCGCCCGCCGGGGTCGCGCAGGCCGACCCAGCGGCTCACGCCCGTGCCGCCCGGGTAGGCGAACGTGTGCGGGTGGTGCTCGTCCAGGAACGCCGCGACCTCGGCGTCGTCGGTGAGCTCCTCCAGGGGGTCCAGCGGGCCCTCGGGACGCACCGGGCCGCCCGTGTCCATCCAGCCGAACGTGCCCACCGGCGCCAGCCCCGGGATCCGCGCGATCAGTTCCTCGTCACCGACCGCGAACCAGCCGCCGACCTCGGGCCGGATGCGGCGCAGCAGCTCACCCAGCGTCGCGGCGTCCCCGCGGACGGCGACCCGGTCGCGGCGGGCCAGGTCCGGGCAGGCCACGGCCACGGCGTCGCCCAGCGCCCACGCCCGGACGCCGGGGCGCATGTCCTGGGCGGCCCACACGAGCAGCGGGTCGTCGGTGGCGGGGATCCGGTCGAGCTCGATCACAACGGGACATCATGCCGCCGGCCGGTCAGCGGCCCCCGGCCCGGATGCCGGGACGTGAGCCGGGTCGCTTGACGCGAGTTGGCATGCTGCGGGGTGTGCGCCACTCCGCCCGTACTGTGCTGTTCGTCCCTCGCTTGATCGTGTCTTGGCTTCGCGCCCTCGAGCGGGCCGTCGTGCGGCGGCCGTGGATGCGCCGCACGGTGCAGGCCGGGTCGCTGGCGGTCGCGGCGGCAGTCCTGGCCATGGCGGCCGGCGACATCTGGATCCGGTCGGTCGCGCACGATCACGTCTACGCGGCGGGCGACGTGCCCGACGCCCCGGTCGCGCTCGTGCTCGGCGCCAAGGCGGACGACGAGGTGACCCCGTCGGCGTTCCTCGCCGCGCGGCTGGAGATCGCCCGCCAGCTCTACGCCGACGGCAAGGTCAAGGCGATCCTCGTCTCCGGCGACCACCGCGAATGGGACTACAACGAGCCCGGCGCCATGCACCGCTGGCTGGTCGAGCACGGCGTCCCGAGCAGCCAGGTGGTGCTGGACCACGCGGGCTTCGACACCTACGACTCGTGCGCCCGCGCCCGCCACGTCTTCGGCGTGCACAAGCTCATCATCGTGACCCAGAGCTACCACATCGACCGCGCCGTGGCCGTGTGCCGCGAGCTGGGCGTCGAGACCGACGGGGTGGCCGACGACACCGTGCGCGCGTTCCCCGACCTATGGCTCAACAGCACGGTCCGCGAGCGCGGCGCCGTGGTCAAGGCCATGTTCGACGTGGCGTCCGGGCGGGACCCGGTCTTCCTCGGCCCGCGCGAGACCGGCGTCGACGCCGCCCTCTCCTGACTCTTCCCCGCACGACCTTGTCGCGCTCCTGCTCCCGCTTTACCTACGCTGGCTTCTCGTGACTCTCGCCACCACCTATGCCGGCCTCAAGGCGGGCGCCGGCGGAAGCTGGCACGCCCTGATCACCGCCGCCGGCTCCGCCCGCCCGCTGGTCGACGACGACGCCGACCGCGTCGTCCACGGCTACAGCGTGCAGAAACTCGCCGTCGCCGTGGCCGTGCTCGACGAAGTGGACCGCGGAAGGCTCACCCTCGCCCGCAAGCTCGACCTCCCCGCCGACCTGGTCCTCGGCGGCAGCGGCATCTACCACCTGCAGACCGTCTGGGGCGACCGCATCACCGTCGCGGGCGCCCTGACCGCGATGCTGCTGGTCTCCGACAACACCGCCGTCCGCCTCTGCGGCACCGTCGTCCCGGCCCGGGCGATCAACTCCGCCCTCGCCGCCAAGGGCTTCACGCACACCCGGGTGGAGCCGGTCGACGATCCGCACCGCTTCCTCCTCGGCACCACCACGCCCCGCGAAACCCACGACCTCCTGCGCCGGCTCGCCGATGGCACCCTGCTGTCC
>CAKUMG010001275.1 GCA_934667465.1 uncultured Actinoplanes sp.
GCGCAGCACGCTGGGCACGACGGCTGTGATCGGGCGCAGCCAGGCGGAGTCCTCGGTGCCGTTGGGCAGCGCCAGGTTGACCGCGCTGCCCGAGGCCTTCTCGGCGTCGCCGGTCTCCTCCGGGAAGCCGGTGCCCGGCCACAGGGTGAGCGGGGTCTGGTGGATGCTCACCGTCAGCACCCGCGGGTCGTCGTAGAACGCGGCCTGGACGCCGTCGCCGTGGTGCACGTCGAGGTCGACGTAGGCGATCCGCTCGTAGCCCTGGCCGAGCAGCCAGGCGATGGCGATCGCGGCGTCGTTGAAGACGCAGAAGCCCGACGCCCGGTCGCGCATGGCGTGGTGCAGGCCGCCGGCGATGTTGACCGCGTGCTGCGCCCGGCCGCTGTGCACCAGCTCGGCGGCCTGCACGCTGCCGCCGGCGATGAGCGCGGCGGCCTCGTGCATGCCCTCGAAGACGGGGTTGTCGGTGGTGCCCAGGCCGTAGCGCTCGTCGGGGTCGGTGGGCGCGCGCCGCACCGCCTCGAGGAAGTCGGCGTCGTGGACCAGGGTGAGCAGGTCCTCCCCGGCGGGCTGCGGCCGCACCACCCCCACCCGCTGGTTGGACAGCACACCGAGGCCGTCGGCCAGGCGCATGGTCAGGTCCAGCCGCACCGGGTGCAGCGGGTGCTCCCCGCCCATGGTGTAGCCGAGCAGGCTCTCGTCCCAGACGACGGCGACCGAGTCGCTCATAGCCACCCCCTCGTGCCCGTGCCCGCGCCCGGACGTCCGCCGGCTCCGACCGCCGACGGGAGCGACGCTACCGGCGCCGACCAGGGCACGCGTCCGGTGTCGCGCGACCCGGTGGGGTGGCGCGGCGCCTCTAGACTGGCCGCCGACCCGGAGGAGTGCGCGTGAACGACCTGATCGACACCACGGAGATGTACCTCCGCACCATCTTCGAGCTCGAGGAGGAGGGGATCACCCCCCTGCGGGCCCGGATCGCGGAGCGTCTCCACCAGAGCGGACCCACCGTGAGCCAGACGGTGGCGCGCATGGAGCGCGACGGGCTGCTCACCGTGGAGGGCGACCGGCACCTGCAGCTCTCCGACGAGGGCCGCCAGCTGGCCACCGCGGTCATGCGCAAGCACCGGCTGGCCGAGTGCCTGCTCGTCGACGTGATCGGCCTGGACTACGCCGACGTGCACGAGGAGGCCTGCCGCTGGGAGCACGTGATGAGCGAGGCGGTGGAGCGCCGGTTGATGGCGCTGCTGGGCAACCCGAGCGTGTCCCCGTTCGGGAACCCCATCCCGGGCCTCGAGGCGCTGCGCGGCGGCGACGAGTCCCCGGGCGGGGAGACCTCCGCGGTCCTGGACGCGCTCACCGTGCTGTCGACCACGGCGACCGCCGACGGGCGGCCCGTGGTGATCCGGCGGATCAGCGAGCAGCTGCAGGAGGACCCGGAGGTGCTCCGGGCGCTGGCCGACCACGGCGTGCGCCCCGGGGTGACCATGCAGGCCCGTCTCGTGGAGGGCTCGGTGAGCCTGGACGGCTACCTGCTGCCCATCGGGGTGGCCCGGCACATGTTCGTCAGCGCCGTCGACGAGGAGCTCACCCCGCTCGAGGCCGCGCCGCTGCTCTGAGGACGGCACCCCGCCGTCGTGCCGGGCGGCGGCGTCGCTCACTACGGTGGGCCCGACGTCGACCCCTCCTGAGAGCAGGTCCCGGTGAGCCCGTCCGACTCCCCCGATGCCCCCGCGCCCGATCCGGCGTCCGACGCCGCCTCCGGTCCGTTCTCCCGGCTGGCCGACTTCGCCGCGCTGCCCCGCATCGGCGCGCTGGCCATGTCGACCGACGGGTCCCGGCTGGCCATCTCGGTCGCCACGCTTGACCCGGCCGGGAAGAAGTGGCGGTCGGCGCTGTGGGAGGTCGACCCCACCGGCGCGCGCCCGGCCCGGCGGCTGACCCGCAGCGTGCCCGGTGAGTCCTCGCCGGTGTGGGCGCCCGACGGCTCGCTGCTGTTCACCTCCGCCCGCCCCGACCCGACGGCGGCGGAGGCCGGCGAGCCGAAGCCGGCCCTCTGGAGCCTGCCGCCCGGCGCCGGGGAGGCGCGCCCGGTGCTCACCCGTCCCGGCGGCATCTCCGCCGTGGCGGTCGCGGCCGGCACCGGCGACGTCGTCGTCGCGGCTGCGACCCTGCCCGGGGGCGCGGAGGCCGAGGCCGACGAGGAGCGCCGCAAGGCCCGCAGCGACGCAGGGGTGACCGCGGTGCTGCAC
>CAKUMG010001276.1 GCA_934667465.1 uncultured Actinoplanes sp.
GCCGCCTGGCCCTGCCGCCGGTGGGGTTGCCGCTGCCCGGCTCGCCGCCGCCCGTGCCGTGGCCGGCTCCGCGCCGTCCGCCGGTTGCCGACCTGGTCATCTCGACCCCGCCGCGGCCGGCCGCCTGTCCGGGCTGAGCGGCGCGCCCGGTCGGCGTCAGAGGTGCTTGGTGGCCTCGCGTACGGACAGGGGCGAGAGTACGTCGCGGTGCTCGTCGACGTAGGAGCGCACGGCGTCGGGGGCGATGCGGGCGTACTGACGCAATGCCCAGCCGATCCCCTTGCGTACGAAGAAGTCGGTATGCCCAGCCTGCTGCGTGCAGTAGCCGAAGAGCCGTGCGGTGTCGGTGTCCGCCCCATGGTGCAGCTGGTGCAGGATCGCGGTCCGGACCAGCCAGCGGTCGTCGGCGCCGGCCCACGCGTCCATCTCGGTGCGCAGCTCGGGGTGCCGGGCGACCAGGGCTCCTACGATGCGGGTGGCCAGCGGATCCACCGTGTCCCACCACGCCCTGGTGGTGATCAGCTCGCGCGCGACCGGCAGGAACCCGGGCCCGGCGACGCGGGCGTGGGTCCGCAGCCAGTCGCAGGCGAAGTACTGGTACTCGCGTTCGGGCAGCTCCCAGCATGCCACCGCCACCCGCCGCAGATCGTCCTCGCCGGCCGGTCGCAGCCCGGCGAGGACCGTGCGCGCGAGCGCCCGCCGATCGGGTGACGAGATGCCGAGAAAGGCGAATTGATCCCGCATGTACGCCGCGGCGGGCCCAGCGCGCTCCGGATCGCGCGCGCCGTCGAAGGCCCGTACCAGCCGTGCCATGACCTCGCCCGCGACCCCGTCCGCCATGGCTCCATCATCCCAGCACCGGCGGTCCCCCCCACGCCCGTGACCGGGCCGGTACGGTGTCCGGATGACCGCCCACCCGCCCCTCGACGCGGAAGAACTCGTCAGCACCGCCGGCGAGCGTGAGGTCCTCGAGGCGTTCGCCGACTACTACCGGCGCGTGCTGGTCGGCAAGCTTGCCGGGCTGTCCGCCGCCGACGCCCGCCGCAGCCTGGTCCCGTCCCGGACCACCCTGATCGGCCTGCTCAAGCACGCTGCCGCCGTGGAGCGCAACTGGTTCCACCACCGCCTCGACCAGCGGCCCCGCGACCAGTTCCGCGCCAACTCCCGCGGCGACGACGCCAGCTGGGAGGTCCCGCCGCACGAGACGATCGCCGACGTGACCGCCGAGTACGCCGAGGCCTGCGCCGAGTCGAGACGGATCGCGGCCCGCTTCGCCCTCGACGACACCGTGCCGCACCATCGGCTCGGCCGGGTGTCACTGCGCTGGATCTACGTCCACATGATCGAGGAGATGGCCCGCCACGCCGGCCACGCCGACATCCTCCGCGAACAGATCGACGGCACCACCGGCGACTGACCGCTCCCGGCCCCGTTGTCGGTGGCTGACCTCTCGCAGGCCCCGTTTCGGGGGTCTGACCTCTCGTGGGCCTCGTTCCGGGCGTCTGACCTCCCATCGGCCCGCTCCGGGCGCTTGATTCCCGCCGGCCCTTTTTCGGGGGTCTGACCTCCCGCGGGCCTGCACCGGGCGTCTGACCTCCTGTCGGCCTCGTTTCGGGCGGCTGGCGTCGACGGGCCGACCGGCCGACGCCGAACCTGCTTGCGCGGGCTGACCAACCTCCCGCGCGAGTGGGCTGCCCGCTGTCGGCCGATGGACGCCTGCTGCCGGCCCGCGATCGTGTGCTGTCAGGCCGGGCAACTCGCCGCCGGGCCGGGGCGTGGCGGCACGTCGTCGTAGGGTGGGCGGATGAGCGCACGACCCGCGGCCGGCGGGGGACGGTGGGTCGACGTCGCCCCGGAGCGGCTGGACCGCTGGCTGGAGAACTTCGGCGCGCGCCACGACGGGTACACAGCCGCCGGCCTGCTGGTCACGGGCGGGGACGGCGCCACTGCCGAGTTCTCCGCGCCACCGGGCGTGAAGCCGGTCACAGACCTCGCGGCGCTCGCCGAGGCGTCCGCCGCGCCCCGCCGGATCGGCCTCCTGCTCGCCCGCAAGGGCGCCGTCGCCGCCGGGGTCGCCCTCGGCACCCGCCTGCTCACCTCGAAGGTGGACCGCAACTACGTCCAGGGCCGCACCGCCGCCGGCGGCTGGTCCCAGCAGCGCTTCGCCCGCCGCCGCGACAACCAGGCCAAAGCGGCCACCGCGGACGGCGCCGCCATCGCGGGTCGCCTTCTCCTTCCCGACGTACGCACG
>CAKUMG010001277.1 GCA_934667465.1 uncultured Actinoplanes sp.
GCCTAAGGAGCACGCCTCGAAAGCGTGTGAGGGTGCAAGCCCTCCAAGGGTTCAAATCCCTTCACCACCGCCAGCAACGCCCGGCACCTCCTCGCGAGGAGCCGGGCGTTTCTCATTGCGGCTGACCAGGTCAAAGACGCCAACCAAGCCGTACGCGGCCCGCCCGGCCCGACGGCTTGCCGTTGCCGGTCGACCGCGCTCACTGAGGCCGGCTGGGCCGAAGAGCAAGGTGCAGGCTCAGTGCCTCCCTAAGAGGCTCATGCTGCGGCACGGTCGGGCGACCCAGATCTCACCCCACCTCACGCAGGCAGCACATCGCGGGCAACTGCATCCCAGAGCGGTGCGTCAGGCAAGCTTCCCCACTCCTCGAACGCTTCGGCATACTGGCCGGCGAGTTGACGCTCACGAAGAAGCGCGACGGCTTGCTGCAACACCGCCGATCGGCTCTTGCCCTGCTCGTCGAGGAAGCGGACATCCTCATCGGGCAAGCTGACGCTAGTCCTCATACCCGCGATCCTGCCTCGGGTGGCACCTGAAGTCATACCCTCATACGGCTTAGGGCCCGTCTCGCTGCAGGTCCGCCCGGGTGCCAGCGCGACCCGGTCGGGCCGGTACCCCGGCCCACGACGCTCTCGGCGGCGCCCTTGAGGGGCGGTTGCTCGGTCAGCGCGCTCGGCGGCCCCGTCGGTTCGTCTCAAGAACCCCGCGTGGGCGTCGATTGGGGGGCCGCTGACGTCCGACGCGGGGAGAGACACTTGTTTTGCGTGAAGTGCGGCGCACACGCCACCAGCCCGGCCGCGTTCTGCGGCAACTGCGGGAGCCCCTTCGCGAGCGCGCCGGACCCCGGACACCCACAGACGCCGACCTACCCGCCGACGCAGCCACAGGCCTACCAGCCGACGGCTTATTCGCCGACCCAGGCGCCGGCATGGGACGGCGCTCCGGCGCCCTACCAAGCGGCCCCCAGCACCTACAACTACGGACATCCGCCCTACCAGGGCAGCTATCCGTATCCCGCGAGCTATCCGGAGGCCCGGGCGGCCGGGAACGGTTTCAGCATCGCGGCCCTGGTCCTGGGCGGGCTCGCGTTCTTCTTCCTGCCCGTCGTCCTCGGCCCGATGGGGATCATCCTCGCCGTCATCGGTAAGTCGAAGCGGGAGAGCAAGGCCGGCATCGCGCTCACCGTCGCCATCCTCGGCACCGTGCTCGGGTTCATCATCGGCGCGCTCATCGGGGTCATGACCTACTGACCGCCTGCCGAAACGGGCAGGGCCAGGGCGGCGAGCACCCCGGCCCAGTAGCGGCTCAGAGCCGGGCCAGCGCCTTGCGCAGCGGGTCGAGCCCCAACGCCCCCAGGTCGAGCGCGTCCTTGTGGAACTGCTTGAGGTCGAACGCCGCCCCCTTGCGAGCGCGGACCTCGTCGCGCGCCTGCAGCCAGATGCGCTCGCCGACCTTGTAGGACGGGGCCTGCCCCGGCCAGCCCAGGTAGCGCTTCCACTCGAAGCGCAGGACGTCCTCGTGCATGCGGCAGTGCTGGCGCAGGAACTCGTAGCCCAGCTCGGGCGTCCAGCGCGCACCCGGGTGGAAGCCGAACGGGTTGTCGCGCGGGATCTCGAGCTCGAGGTGCATGCCGATGTCGACGATGACGCGGGTGGCGCGCAGGGCCTGGCCGTCGAGCATGCCGAGGCGGTCGCCCGGGTCCTGGAGGTAGCCGAGGTCGTCCATGAGGCGCTCGGCATAGAGGGCCCAGCCCTCGCCGTGGCCGGAGCACCAGCAGAGGAGGCGCTGCCAGCGGTTGAGCAGGTCGGACTGGTGGATCGCCTGGCCGATCTGCAGGTGATGGCCCGGGACGCCCTCGTGGTAGACCGTGGAGGTCTCGCGCCAGGTGGAGAACTGGGTCTGGCCCTCGGGCACCGCCCACCACATGCGGCCCGGGCGGCTGAAGTCCTCGCTCGGGCCGGTGTAGTAGATGCTGCCGTCGCTGGTCGGGGCGAGGCACGCCTCGACCGTGCGGACCGGCAGCGGGATGTCGAAGTGGGTGCCGTTGAGCTCGGCGATGGCCTTGTCGGCGCATTCCAGTATGTTCTCCACGAGCGTGTGTGCGTTTGCCATTACCAGACCTTTGCTCATCTCGGGGTTGGCATTGCCGATATAGAAGCGGTAGTTCACGCACTGCCACATGTCGAAGAGTTCTTGCGGCGTGAAGATGTCGTAGAACGACTCCTTCGTCTCGATGTCCTGCATGTC
>CAKUMG010001278.1 GCA_934667465.1 uncultured Actinoplanes sp.
CGTCGCCGCCGCCACAGGCGGCCACGGACAGCGCCAGGGCGATCGCCCCGGTGGCCGCGGCAATACGAGTGATGCGCATAACACGCTCCTCCTGCTGATTCACGAATCGTTCGAACTGAAAGTGCGGTGAGTTGTTCAGGACCGTCGAGACCAGGGCTGTTCTGCGGTCCTGTGCAGGTCACGGTCTGTCCTGAACAACCCTCACGGACTCCGGGGGGAGTCTCAAGGCATCTGTCGGAACTACTGACCCGGACGGATGACGCCCGGTAGTGGAACCGGCGTCAGTGGGTCAGGATCTTCGACAGGAAGTCCCGGGCACGCTCGCTCTTCGGGCTGGCGAAGAACTCGGCCGGCGGGGCCTGCTCGACCAGCTGGCCGTCGGCCATGAAGACGACGCGGTCGGCGGCGGCCCGGGCGAAGCCCATCTCGTGGGTCACCACGACCATCGTCATCCCGTCGCGGGCGAGCGAGGTCATGACGTCCAGGACCTCGCCGACCATCTCCGGGTCGAGCGCGCTGGTGGGCTCGTCGAAGAGCAGCGCCTTGGGCTGCATGGCGAGCGCGCGGGCGATCGCCACGCGCTGCTGCTGGCCGCCGGAGAGCTGGGCGGGGTATTTCTCGGCCTGGCTGGCGATGCCGACCCGCTCGAGCAGGCCCATGGCACGCTCGCGGACCACGGCCGGCTTCTCTTTGCGGACCTTCAGCGGACCGAGCATGACGTTCTGCAGGATGGTCTTGTGCGCGAAGAGGTTGAAGGACTGGAAGACCATCCCCACCTCGCTGCGCAGGCGGGCGAGCGCCTTGCCCTCGGCCGGCAGCTGCTGCCCGTCGAAGGTGATGGTGCCGCCGTCGATGGGCTCCAGCCGGTTGATCGCGCGGCAGAGGGTCGACTTGCCGGAGCCGGACGGTCCGATCACGACGACGACCTCGCCGCGTGCGACCGACAGGTTGACGTCCTGAAGAACATGCAGTGGTCCGAAGTGCTTGTTGACGCCTTCGAGGACGATAAGTGGCTCGCTCGCCGTCGTCACCGTCTGACCACCGTCCCCATCTGTGCCGTTCACTCGGATGGGGCCACTCTAGGGGGCGGTGCGTATCGGAACGCCCCGAGAATGGTCACGGAGCAGTAACACCACGGATGCGTACGGGAAGGGATGTCCACCATGAGCGGTATGGCCGACGCTGACCCGACCGACGGGATCTGGAGCTGGTGTTTCGCGGGGACCCTCGAGGTCACCGACGTTTGCGCGGCTGTTTCCGGCGCGTTGCAGAAACCCGTCGCGACCCTCGGCTTCCCCGTCGAGGACGCGCTGCTGTGCGATGTGTGGCACACCGGCGGCGACTTCCCGACCGCACTGGAGTGTTTCCTCGCCCCCTCGGATCTGCCCGAAAGCACCGCCGCGGGCGCCGTCGCGGCCCGGCTCGGCGTGGACATCCTCTTCCCCGACGACACGCTCAACCCCACCCGCTACGTGCGTGCCGGCGCCGACGGCACGCTCACGGCCGTACACGTCGACGAAGTCGAGACCGATGACGGCACCGAACGGCGCCACGCGCGCCCCTGCACGGGCAGTGACCCCGCGTGCGCGATCGGTCCCGGATGTTTCCGCTCCCAGTGGAAGCCGGCCCGGTCGGCAGCCGCATAGCCGCTGTCAGGGAAGGCGGTTCGAGTACTACCCTGGTCAATTGCCATGACTGAGCTGACTGCCCCCACCGCGACGAGCGCCGAGCCCCGCACCTACGACGTGCGCACCTACGGCTGCCAGATGAACGTGCACGACAGCGAGCGCATCTCCGGGCTCATGGAGGACGCGGGCTATGTCCGCGCCGCCGACGCGGACGCGGCCGACATCGTGGTCTTCAACACCTGCGCGGTGCGGGAGAACGCCGACAACCGCCTCTACGGCAACCTCGGCCATCTGCGCCCCACCAAGCTCAAGAACCCGGACATGCAGATCGCGGTCGGCGGCTGCCTGGCCCAGAAGGACCGCGGCGACATCGTCAAGCGCGCGCCCTGGGTCGACGTCGTCTTCGGCACGCACAACATCGGGTCGCTGCCGGCGCTGCTCGAGCGCGCCCGGCACAACCAGGAGGCCGAGGTCGAGATCCTCGAGGCCCTCGAGGTGTTCCCGTCCACGCTGCCCACCAAGCGCGAATCCACGTACGCGGGATGGGTGTCGATCTCCGTCGGGTGCAACACCACCTGCACGTTCTGCATCGTGCCGTCGCTGCGGGGCAAGGAGAAGG
>CAKUMG010001279.1 GCA_934667465.1 uncultured Actinoplanes sp.
CGTCTGATCGGTCGGCGGGGCGTCACGCCCGAACAGCTTGACGTCCGCGTGGGCGTCCGCCGGATTGGATACGAATTCGACGTGGACGTTGAGCTTGTCGTTGCCGATCTGGTGGCCCTGGTTGAAGGCCAGGTCGACGGCGTTCTGGACCCGGTTGCGGACGTCAGCTTCCTGCTCGCGCGCCGCGTCGTCCTGCGGGTTCAGATGGACCTTGACGGTGAAATCCTGGACGCCGTCAAACACTCTGTGGTCGTAGGCGATCGGGCCGTCGTAGTGGTCCAGGTTGATGCGCGGGCGGTCGGTCATGGGGACGTCGAGACCGGCTGCGGCGTACGAGCGGGCCACCACGTCGGGGACGCCACTGGCGACGGGCGTGCGCTCGATGACGTCGTACGCGGACGTGTTGGCGTGACGTGGCGGGGTGACGGCGCGCTGGTTCGCGTACGGATTGGCAGGGGTGTTGACGTTCGGCGCCGGTGACGGGTTGGTGGTGACCGGGGCGGTGCGGCGCTTCGGCTTGTAGGGCGAGAACTCGACGAGGTCCCGGTCGGTGGTGACGCGCCGGACGTGGACCGTGCCGTTCGAGTTGGGCGCCCGATAGCGGGTGGATTCGCCGCCCGGGGTGTGCACGACGATGTCGACGCCGAGCGCGCGGGCGGCCGTGGTGGTGACCACGTCGTAGGCGTTGCGCAGCTGCTCGCGCTCGCGGCTGTTGTTCTCGGCCTTGGCCGCCTTGGCGTTCTTCGGCCCGCCCGGCAGCGGGTTCTGCGGGTCGTAGCCGAAGAACCTGCCCGACACGGTGAGCATCGTGGTGTGGGTCTGCGGCAGCGACTTGCCCAGGATCACGTCGGCTGCCAGGCGCGACAGGTCGGTCGGCACGGCGGAGCGGGCGTAGTCGACCAGGAAGCCCTGGCCACGACTGGGGTGGCGGTTGTTCTGCGAGTCCACCTGCAACTGGCCCTGCTGGAACTCCAGCGGCGCGTGGCTCAGCGAGGCGAACCCGTGGTCCTTGGCGAGCTCCTGGGCATAGGCGCGGTTCAGGTTCGTGCTGAGCTGCCCGAATTCGGCGGCGCCGTCGCCGAACTGCACGGCGGGGTTGCCGCGGGTGAGCAGGCCGTCGACGAAGAGGTTGGGCTCGGGGGCGTACGGAAGGAGGGGGTGGATCTGTTGCTGGCGGTCGCGGGTCTGCATGTCGTCGCTGATCGCGGCGTTGAAGTCGGCCACGAAGCGGGCGGCGTTGCCGGGGTTGTCGAGCCGCGCGATCGCGTCACGGATCTTGGTGCGGTCCGCCGGCCGGGTGGTCTCCGGCAGCGCCCGGACCAGCCGCGCCCGGGTGTCGGCGACGAGGCGGGCGGTGTCGCCGACGCGGTAACCGCCAGTGAGCATCAACGGGCGGCTGGGGTCGTTGCCGCGTCCGTCGGTGATGGTCTGCAGCTGGTCGAAGATGTGATGGCCCAGCGGCGTGGTGCGGGCGCCGGTGTCGAAGTCCTGGAACGAGATGTACGGGTACGCGCCCTTCGCCGCGAGGCCCTGCACGGCGGCGGCGGTGGCGGGGCTGTTCATCACGGCGTTGCGGCCGCGCCCGTACATGAACGCGCCGGTCGAGCTGTTCGTGCCCACCGCATGCCCGGTGACCGCGATCGGCGTGTCCGTCGTGCCGGCGATCTCCACCGCCCGATCGACGGCGCGTTGCAGCTCACTGCCCGGCTTGGAGCTGCTGGTGTTGACGCCGACGACGAACGCGACCCGGGTGTTCGGCCGCAGCCCGGCGGTGATCGAGTCGAGCACCTGCGGCAGGGACTCGACGTCGCGGGCCGGGACCATCACATTGACCACGAACGCCATCGGCGCGTTGTCCTCGATGAGGTCGTCCCGCACGGTCCGGTACGAGTCGGGGGTGACCCGGACCTGTCGGCTGACCAGGTCGTCGAACGCCCGGTTGCTGCCGCCCCGAACGCTCTTCGGCGCGGGCCGGGTGTCGCCGATCGTGTCGTGGTCGACGGGGGTGTCGTTGTCGGTCAACTCGGTCTGGGCTACTGCGGCGATCTGGTCGAGGTGGCGTTGCTGGAGTTCGGGGGTGCTGTCGGTCATCAGCGAGTTGTCCGGGTGGACGTTCGCCGAGTTCTCGGTCTTGTTGAAGACCCGGAGCCCGTCGACGTATTCGTCTCGTAGGCCGAGGTAGTGGCCGATCTCGTGGGCGAAGTCGTTGTCGGAGCCGCTCGTGGACCAGTTGGTCTGGTCCGTGG
>CAKUMG010001280.1 GCA_934667465.1 uncultured Actinoplanes sp.
TCGACTTGCCCCAGTTGTAGGCGGAGCTGACGCCGGAGCCGGCGCTCTTCGCCACCGAGACGACCGGCTTGGTCACCGTGCTGACGGCCTTGTCGACCCACTTCGGCCAGTGGCCGGTCGGGTCGGTGACGGTGAGGGGGTTGGCGTTGGCGTACTGGTAGCGGTTGGCGTTGATCGAGTCGGGGACGGGGTTGTTGCTGGCGGTGTCCCGGTTGTCGAACTGGCCGGTCTCGGTGTTGTACCAGCGGGCGTGCATGTTGACCCGGTCCGTGCCGCTGTCCGTCCACTCGGACTGGTAGCCGAGGTTGCCGATCATGACGTTGTCGGCGAGCACCTTGCCGAGCGGGTCGTAGGAGCGGGACGAGGCCAGGGCGGTGCCGTCGGCTTGGAACAGGCCGACCAGGTCGGTGTGCAGGTCGGTCCAGGCGTAGCGGTTGACGCCGCCGGAGGCCACGCCGATCACCTCGCCGGCGATGCCGCGCGTGTAGTTGCTCGTGGCGTCGGCGGCCAGGTCGTTGCCGAGGCCGGAGTAGGAGAAGCCGTCGCGCAGGTGCCGGCCGGCCGCGGCCAGGAAGCCGTCGCGCAGCGCGTCGCGGCCCCGGGGCTGCAGCTCGGCGTCGTCGGCGAGCAGGCGCAGCGCTTCCGGGTCGCGGGTGAGCAGGTCGGTGGCGTAGCGGGACAGGCTGATCACCCGGGCGAGCCGGCTGGCGACCGGGCCGCCGTCGCGGAGCAGCCGGAGATACCAGGGGGTGCCGCCGAGCTTGTCGGAGACGTGCCGGTAGTTGAGCAGCCCGCGGTCGGGCTCGGGGGCGTCGGCGAACTCCTGCAGCAGCATCGGCAGCAGGGTGCGCTGGATCGACGCGGCGCGGCTGACCCCGCCGGTGAGGGCCTGCAGGTGGCGCAGCGCACCGGCCGGGTCGGCGAAGCCGAGCACCTCGAGCCGCCGGCCGGCCGATTCCGGGGTCATCCGCAGCGCCTCGGCGGGCACCCGGGCCACGGCCTCGAGCAGCGGCTGGTAGAGCAGCTTGACGTGCAGGCGGCGGACGTGGGCGGCGTGGGCGACCCAGTCGGAGCGGAACGCCTGGACCGCGTCGCGGCCGGGCTCCGCGCGGTAGCCCAGCGAGGCGGCGAGCCAGCGCAGCGCCGCCGGGTCGTCGGGGACCGTGTGGGTGCGGCGCAGATTCTGCAGCTGGAGCCGGTGCTCGACGGCGCGCAGGAAGCGGTAGCCGCGCAGCAGCGTCTCGCCGTCCTCGCGGCCCACATAGCCGCCGGTGACCAGCGCCCGCAGCGCCGGCAGCGTGCCCGGGTCGCGCAGCGTCTCGTCGACCCGGCCGTGCACGAGCTGGAGCAGCTGCACCGCGAACTCGATGTCGCGCAGGCCGCCGGGCCCGCGCTTGATCTCGCGGTCGACCTCCCGGGCCGGCACGTTCTCGATGATCTTGCGGCGCATGTCGCGGACGTCGGCGACCGCCTCGGGACGCTCGGCGGCGTGCCAGACCAGCGGCGCCAGGTCGTCGAGCCACTCCTGGGCCAGGGCCGTGTCGCCGGCGGCCGGGCGCGCCTTGAGCAGGGCCTGGAACTCCCAGGTGCGCGCCCAGCGGCGGTAGTAGGCCTGGTGGCTGGCGAGCGTGCGGACCAGGGGGCCGCGGTTGCCCTCGGGCCGCAGCGCCGCGTCGACCGGCCAGGCCACCTGCCCGCAGATCTCGATCAGCCGGGCGGCGACGGTCGTGCCCGCGGCGAGGTCGTCGTCGCCGGCGGCCACGAAGATGACGTCCACGTCGGACACGTAGTTGAGCTCGTTGCCGCCGCACTTGCCCATCGCGACGACAGCCAGCCGCGGCTCGCCCGGGACTTCCGCTACGGCCATGTCGTAGGCGGCCGCGAGCGTCTCGTCGGCCAGCCGGGACAGCGCCCGCATGGTCGGCTCGAGGCTCTGCCCGCCGGTCAGGTCGGCCGCGGCAATCCTCAAGAGCGCGATCCGGTACGCGGTGCGGAGCGCGGGAACCGTCGGCGCCCCGAGCTCGAGGTGCCCCTCGGCGGGCGGTGCCACCCCCGCCTTGCCCGTGGCCAGCACCCGCCACTGCTCCTCGTTGGCGACCAGGTGGTCGCCGAGCGCGCTGGACGCCCCGAGCACCGCGATCAGCCGGCGGCGCAGGCCCGCGTCGTCGCCGAGCGCGGCCAGCAGCTCGGCCGCGGGCGGGGCGGCGGTGAGCGGCTCGCCCGTGCCGTTGACCGAGCCGCCGG
>CAKUMG010001281.1 GCA_934667465.1 uncultured Actinoplanes sp.
AAGCCTGATCAGGGTCCCCGGCGGGTACGACACCAACTCCACCCGGGCGATCGCGGTCGAACAGACCCACAACCGCAGCGGCGGTACGGTCATCCCGCTGGACACGCTCCGGCAGCTGCGCGACCTGTGCGACCGGTACGGGCTGGGCCTGCACTGCGACGGCGCCCGGCTGTGGAACGCGCACGTCGCCACCGGCGTGCCGCTGTCCACCTACGGCGAGCTGTTCGACTCCGTCTCGGTCTGCCTCTCCAAGGGCCTGGGCGCGCCGGTCGGCTCGGTCCTCGTCTCGAACCGGGCCGCGATCGACCGGGGCCGGGTGATCCGCAAGCGGCTCGGCGGCGGCATGCGTCAGGCCGGCATCATCGCCGCCGGTGGCCTGCACGCGCTCCGCCACCACATCCCGCGGCTCGCCGAGGACCACGCGCACGCGGCCCGGCTGGCATCCGCGCTGGCCCCGACCGGCGTGGTCGACGCGGACGCGGTGGGCACCAACATCGTGCCGCTGGATCTGACCAAGACCGCGCTGGACGCGGCCGGGCTGGCCGCGGCGGCCCGGGAGCGCGGCGTGCTGATCTCCCAGGTCACCCCGCGCACGGCCCGGCTGGTCACGCACATGGACGTGGACTCGGCCGGCGTCGACCGCGCGGCCGAGGTCCTCGGCGACCTGTTGCTCCGGTGATCAGCACGTCCAGCACGCCCTGATCACCGGGCCCTGCTCACGGTGCGGCGGCTGCGCGCAGCGGGGCGGCGGCGCGGCGGCCGGTGAGGCCGGCCGGGTCGATGCTCCAGGCCGCGGCGACCCGCAGCACGTCACGCTCGGAGACGATCAGGGTGGTGTCGTCGTCCAGCTCGGCCGGCAGACCGGCGTCGCGCTCGGCGTCGTCGGGGGTGCCGTGCCAGGCGGTGACGTCGCCGGACTCGCCGATGTAGCCGAACGCGCGGACCAGCGTGCCCTTGACGGCACGGCGCCAGGAGTGGATCTCGCCGACCCGGTGGGTGGCGAACGACTGGACCTCGGTGCCGAGCGACTCGGAGAGGTCGGCCAGGTCGAGGGCGGCGCGGGCGGCCGTGGTGAGCAGCCAGCGGCCGGTGACCAGCGTCCAGGCGGCGGCGTCCGCGCCGGGCAGCGGGGGTGTGAGGACCAGGCGGTCGTCGGTCAGGTAGGCGAGGTCGATGCCGTCGCGCCAGGGGACGGTGCCGAGGTCGCGCAGTTCCATCGCATTGATGATCTCGACGGGGTCGGTGTCGCGCACGGCCAGCCAGGCCTGTTTGGCACCGAAACCGACCATGGTCTGGTCGCTCATGAATCCCACAGTAACGATCGGCGTGCTCCCGGGTGGGTTCCGCCCAGGTTCAGGCATTACGGTGTACCGAGAAAATTCACGGTCGTCCGGGCCTGAGCCGGGGCCCTTGTCCATCGGGAGTCGACAGTCAGATGAGCGATCCGGTCGGAACCGAGAAGTCCGAGGAGAAGACGGACGTCACCCCCGAGACCGCCACCGGCGCGGCGGCGGACAAGACGGCTGACGAACCCGAGACGAAGCCGGCGGTCGAGGAGACCGAGGCCGATGAAACCAAGGCCGAGGAGGCGCGGCCGCTCACCAAGGCGGAGAAGCGGGAGCTGCTGCGCATAGAGACGCAGCGGGCGCGGGCGCGCAAGGCGGGGCGTCAGGCCTTCGGGCTTGCGGTCGCGGGCCTGGCCGTGGTCGCGGTGATCGTCGGCGTGGTCTATTTCGCGGACAGCCGCAGCGCCGATCCGGCGGCGGAGGCGCCCGCCATGCCGACCGCGCCGGCCGAGGAGGCGCCGTCGCTGCCGCCCGCGGTGCCGTTCCCGCCGGTGCCGGAGGGGGCCGATCCGGCGCTGAAATCGAAGCCGGCGGTGGAGAAGGGCGAGGGCAAGCTGGAGGCGGGCAAGCCGAGGCTCACCTACCTGATCACCGGCACCGGCCCGGCCACCAAGCAGGGCGACCTGATCACGGCGAACTATGTGGGTGTCCTCTACCCGACCGGCGAGGAGTTCGACTCGTCGTGGAGCCGGCAGGAGGCGATCACGTTCACCATCGGCATGGGCCAGCTGATCGAGGGCTGGGAGAAGGGCCTGATGAACGTGCCGGTGGGCAGCCGGGTCATTCTGGACCTGCCGCCGGATCTGGCCTACGGCGACAAGGACGACGGCAGCGGCCGGCCGACCGGCGACCTGCGCTTCGTGGTCGACGTGCTGAACGCACAGGGACAGTAGGACGG
>CAKUMG010001282.1 GCA_934667465.1 uncultured Actinoplanes sp.
CGGCGGGCTCGCCTGACCGGTCGAGACGATGCGCTCCACCCGGATGCCGGGGCGCGCGAGCACGGTCTCGAAGACCGGGCTCCGCCCGGCCGTCGCCGCCCCTAGCGTCTCCACGCCCTCGATCGGCGACGCTGCCGCCGGATCGGCCGTGATCAGGAAGAAGTGCTCGCAGCCCGCCGTCTCCTGGAACCCCGCATGGCCCTCCGTGCCCATGGGCAGCTCCGCGGTCCCCTGGAAGCAGAAGTAGGCAGTGGCCTCCGAGTCGGCCAGGTGATAGGCGATCTCCCGCCCCTTGAGCAACACGTTCAGCGGCACGACCACCGCGCCGGCCTTGAGGATCCCGTAGTAGACGACCGGGAAGTACGGCAGGTTGGGGCACGAGAGCGCGACCTTGTCCCCGGGCCGGATGCCCCGCGCCACCAACAGGTTCGCGACCTGGTTCGCCGCCGCGTTCACCTGCTCGTACGTCAACCGCTGCGGGCCGAGCACCACCGCGGCGCGCTCCGGGTAGTGGCGGGCGCTGTCCTCCAGGAACACGGAGAGGTTGAGCATCGTGGGCCTCCGACCGGGGGTGTGTGACGACGGTCTCATCCCAACACGCCGGGGTACGCACGCAGAACCCTCCGTTTCGCTCTTGTTTCGACGTGCTGCGTGATGTGGCCATGTCAGCCCCGCCGGCCCCCAGACATCCTGGTCCTCTCCGAG
This sequence comes from uncultured Actinoplanes sp., assembly GCA_934667465.1. Taxonomy (GTDB): domain Bacteria; phylum Actinomycetota; class Actinomycetes; order Mycobacteriales; family Micromonosporaceae; genus Actinoplanes. The sequence continues at coordinate 706 of CAKUMG010001282.1, forward strand.
GCCGGGGTCGCCAAGCACATCAACAACCTGCTGGGCAAGCTCGACCTGCCGCCCGACGCCGATGATCACCGCCGGGTGCGGGCCGTGTTGGCCTACCTGCGCGGGTGAGTCGTGAGTGGGCAGAACAGTGTGTGAACAGGGGACGGCGGCTCCGTGGACGGCGCGGCTAATGGCCCGGCTCGGGCGGATTTGCGGCATGGGCCGCGGCCTACGGTGGTGGCGTGGTTCTTCGCTCCGACACGCCCGGCTTGTTGCGACGACAGGTGCTGGCGGCGCTGCTGGCGAGCGGGGTGCTGCTCGTGTCGCTGGCGGTGGTGATGGGCCGGGTGCAGGAGCAGGTTCGGGTCATCGGGGACGACGCGGCACCACGGGCGGCGACGGCGTCCGAGCTGTACTTCGCGCTCAGCGATCTGGATGCCCAGGTGGCGCGGCTGGTGCTGGTGGGCGGGGAGGACGCGTTCGCCGGGAGCGAGATCGATGCGCTGGCGGCGTACCGGGAGCGGGGCGAGCAGATCGATGCGGGGCTGCAGCGGGCCGCGGCCGGGGAGGACCGGCAGAGTGCGCTGCGGCTGGTGCATCAGCTCGCCGTCTACCGGCAGTGGGTGTGGCAGGCGCTGACCGTCGAGACGGCGGAGGATGCGCTCGGCTACTACACGCAGGCGACGAACACGCTGCACCTCGAGCTGCTGCCGTCGGCGCGGGCGTTGCGGGACGCGGGGGAGGAACGCCTGACCGACGCGTACGCCGCCAAGCAGCGCACCGAGATCGCCGGCATCTCGATAGCCGTGCTGCTCGGCGGGACACTGCTGGTCCTGCTGATCCGCCTGCAACTGTTCCTGACACGCAGGTTCCGGCGACTGTGCAACCCGGCCCTGATCGCCGCGACGGCGCTGACCGCGGGCCTGGTCGTGGCCACGGTGGCCGTGCTGGTGGTGCAGGGGCAGCGGCTCGGGGCGGCGCGCGACGCGAGCCTGACCCCCTATCTGGCACTGTCACAGGCCCGGGCGCTGAGCTACGACGCCGCGGCGGACACCGGGCGCTACCTGCTCGACACCGGGCTCGGGCACTACCGGGAGGAGTTCGACCGCAAGGCGGAAGAGCTGACCCGGGGCGGGAGCAGCCTGGCCGAGCTGTCGGGCAGTGCCGAGGTGGCCGCGCGCTGGCAGGGCTACCAGAAGGTGCACGAGCGAGTCGTGGCGCTGGCGGACGACGGCAAGCGTACCGAGGCGATCGCGACGCTGACCGGCATCAGGCGCGGCGATGCGGCCTTCGACTTCTACGCCTTCGACACGGCGGTCAGTGCCGTCGCGGACGAGCGGCAGCGGGACTTCGCCGAGGAGTTGCGGCGGGCCGAGGGGCTGCTGGCCGGCTGGGTGGCGATCCCGGCCGGGGCGCTCGCCGTGGTGCTGCTGCTCGTGCCGCTCGGCGTCCGGCGACGGCTGGCGGAGTTCCGGTGAGGCGCAGGGTCGCCGGCGTGTCGGTGAGGCGCTGGGCCGCGGGTGTGACGGTGAGGCGCAGGGTCGCGGGTGTGACGG
>CAKUMG010001283.1 GCA_934667465.1 uncultured Actinoplanes sp.
CCCCGAGTGGGAGCGCGACCTCTACGAGGGTGCGGAGAAGAAGGCCGCCGACGGCGAGCCCGTCGCCGTGGCCGCGGCCCCCGAGGTTCCCGCCGTCGCCGAGGCGCCCGCCGCCCAGCCGGCCGCGACCGCCGCAGAGTAAGTCCTGCCGGAAGCCGGTCGCCCGCGAGGGCGACCGGCCCCCAGAACGAGACTTGAGGATCAGAGAGAGTCATGGCCAACTACACCGCCGCGGACGTGAAGAAGCTCCGCGACCTCACCGGCTCCGGCATGATGGACTGCAAGAAGGCCCTCGAGGAGTCCGAGGGTGACTTCGACAAGGCCGTCGAGTTCCTGCGCATCAAGGGTGCCAAGGACGTCGGCAAGCGGGCCAGCCGCACCGCCGCGAACGGCATCGTCAGCCACTCCGGCAAGGCGCTGCTCGAGCTGAACTGCGAGACCGACTTCGTCGCCAAGACCGCCGACTTCGTCGCGCTGGGTCAGACGCTGGTCGAGCACGGTGCCGCGATCCACGCCGCCGACGCCGCCGCGCTGCTCGAGTCGTCGCTCGAGGGCAAGACCGTCGCGGACACGATCCAGGACTTCTCCGCCAAGATCGGCGAGAAGATCGTGCTCAACCGCTTCGCCGAGGTCGAGGGCAACGTCGCGGTCTACCTGCACCGCAAGGCCCAGGACCTGCCGCCCCAGGTCGGCGTCCTGGTCGAGTACAAGGGCAAGGACGACGAGGCCGGCGAGGACGACGCCCGCGCGGTCGGCATGCAGATCGCCGCCATGCGTCCGAAGTTCCTCACCCGCGACGAGGTCCCGGCCGAGACGGTTGCCAACGAGCGCCGCATCGCCGAGGAGACCGCGCGCGAGGAGGGCAAGCCGGAGCAGGCCCTGTCGAAGATCGTCGAGGGCCGGGTGAACTCCTTCTTCAAGGACTTCGTCCTGCTCGAGCAGCCGTCGGTCACCGACAACAAGAAGACGGTCAAGCAGGTCGCCACCGAAGCCGGCATCGAGGTCACGCGCTTCGTCCGGTTCGAGGTCGGCCAGGAGTAATCCTGACTGCCAGCGCACTGCGCGGGAGGCCGGGACGCGAACATGCGCCCGGCCTCCCCGTCACATAAGGTCTCTGCAGTCAGCGAAGGAGAAGGCGGGTCGGCATGACGATGGTGAGCGAGCAGCAGGCTGCCGCGGCCGAGGAGATCCCGGCCTCGCGGCCCGAACGGCCCCGGCGGGTCGTCCTCAAGCTCTCGGGCGAGGTCTTCGGCGGCGGTGGCGTCGGCGTCGACCCCGATGTCGTGCAGGGCATCGCCCGGCAGATCGCGACGGTGACCCGGCGCGGCGTGCAGGTCGCGGTGGTTGTCGGCGGTGGCAACTTCTTCCGCGGCGCCGAGCTGCAGAAGCGCGGCATGGACCGCAACCGCGCCGACTACATGGGCATGCTGGGCACCGTCATGAACGCCCTCGCCCTGCAGGACTTCCTCGAGAAGGAGGGCATCGAGACGCGGGTGCAGACCGCGATCACGATGGCCCAGGTCGCCGAGCCCTACATCCCGCTGCGTGCCATCCGGCATCTCGAGAAGGGCCGCGTCGTGATCTTCGGCGCCGGCGCCGGCATGCCCTACTTCTCCACCGACACGGTCACCGCCCAGCGCGCGCTGGAGATCCACGCCGATCTCGTGCTGATGAGCAAGAACGGCGTCGACGGCGTCTACACGGCCGACCCGCGCACCGACCCGGCCGCCCTCAAGATCGAGCACATCACCTTCGCGGGCGTGCTCCAGCAGGGTCTGCGCGTGGCCGATCAGGCCGCGTTCAGCCTCTGCGAGGAGAACGGTCTGCCGATGCTCGTCTTCGGGGCCCAGGGGGACGACACTATCGTCCGGGCAGTCAGTGGCGAGAAGATCGGCACCCTGATCACCGCGTGATCCCGCGCCACACCCCATTTTCCACCAGATCGAGCACTAAGGAGGCGACGAAGTGGAGATCGACGAGATCCTCTTCGAGGCCGAAGAGAAGATGGAGAGCGCGGTCGAGCACGCCAAGGAGGAGTTCGCCGCGATCCGCACGGGCCGTGCCAACGCGACGATGTTCTCCAAGATCGTCGTCGACTACTACGGCGCTCCGACCCCCGTGCCGCAGATGGCGTCCATCGGTGTCCCCGAGCCGCGCATGGTGATCGTGAAGCCCTACGACGCCTCGCAGATCGGCCCGATCGAGCGCGCCATCCGCGACTCGGACCTGGGCGTCAACC
>CAKUMG010001284.1 GCA_934667465.1 uncultured Actinoplanes sp.
CTGATATCCGACGTTGCCAGCAGATCTGTGCGAGCAGCTCGCTGCGCAGGTGCCGGCCCGAGTGGTCCTCGACGGGGAACTGATCATCTGGGATCACGAGCGTGGCACGACCTCGTTCACCGCGTTGCCGCGCCGGATCACCGCAGGCCGTGGCCCGGCCCGGGAAGCCGTCCAGCATCCCGCGCATTTCGTGGCGTTCGATCTGCTGCAGGACGGCCGGGGCCGGGAACTGCTCGATCAGCCGCTGGCACGCCGCCGGCAGGCGCTGCAGCGGCTGCTGCGCGGAGTGTCGCCGCAGCTGCAACTGTGCCCGCAGACCGCTGATCCAGTACTGGCCCGGACGTGGTTCACCGACTGGGCGGTCTCCGGGATCGAAGGGCTGATCATCAAGCCCGCGGCGGGGCTGTACCGGCCGGGCGAGCCAGGGTGGCTCAAGCACAAGGCCCGCCGCACCGAGGAGTTCGTCATCGGCGGGGTGACCGGGACGCTGACCCACCCGGAAGCACTGCTGGTGGGCCGGTTCGACCAGCACGGGGTGTTGCGGTTCCTCGGGCAGACCCACCGTCTCCGAGCCGGGCAGCACCGGGAACTGGCGGGGCTACGGCCGATGGTATTCCAGGGCGCCGGGGCTGGGCACCCGTGGCCGTCCCCGCTCCCGGCGGCGTGGGCGGTGAACCTCACCGACCGTCAGCCGCTGCCCTACACGCGGGTGGAGCCGGAGCTGGTCGCCGAGGTCGACACCGACCTCGCCCGTGACGGCGTCTTCGGCCGGCAGCGGCACTTGAGCCGGTTCGTGCGCATCCGCCCCGACCTGCGCCTTGAGGACGTACCGCACCTGACCGTTGACCCGTTTGCGGTCGCCGGCCGGGGCGCCCGCTCCGCGCGGTGACCGGGCAGGGTGGCGCCGCATGCCCGTTCGAGACGCTGTCGTGTGCTCGTCGCCGCGCCCCGGGGGCGCCCGGAGCTAGGGTGAAGCCCGGGGGAGCGACGATCAGGGAGACGTCAGCGTGGCCGTGAGCAGCGGAGCCGGGCCGCACGCCGGGCCGGCGGTTGCGGGCGGCCGTGCTGGGCGGCGCCGGGAGCCGAGCGTGTTGCATCTGGATCTGGATGCGATGTTCGCCGCGGTCGAGCAGCGCGACAAGGTGTCGCTGCGCGGGCGGCCGGTGGTGGTCGGTGGGGTCGCCGGGCGCGGGGTCGTCGCGACCGCGTCGTATGAGGCCCGCGCGTTCGGGGTGCATTCGGCGATGCCGATGGCTCAGGCTCGGCGGCGGTGTCCGCCGGGCACGGCGTATCTGTCGCCGCGGTTCGCCGCGTACCGGGCGACCAGCGAGGTCGTCATGGCGGTCTTGGCCGAGTTGACGCCGGTATGCGAGCAGGTGTCCATCGATGAGGCGTACCTCGACCTGGCCGCCGGCGGTCATGACCTGTCGCCTGCCGCGGTCACCGCCTTGGCCGCCGACCTGAAGCGGCGGATCGCGGACGCGACCGGCGGGGTGACCGGGTCGGTGGGGGTGGCCACCTCGAAGTTCATGGCGAAGATCGGCTCCGAACTGCGCAAGCCGGACGGGCTGACCGTCATCGCGCCCGGCGAGGAGCTGACCGTGCTGCATCCGTTGCCGGTCAGCCGGCTCGGCGGGGTCGGCCCGGCCACCGAGCAGCGGCTGCACCGCGCCGGTGTCCGCACCGTGGGGGAGCTCGCCGCGGTCAGTCTGGCGGACCTGGTGGACTGGTTCGGGCAGGCGCACGGCGGGGGCCTGTACCGGCTGGCCCGCGCGGATGATCCTCGGCCGGTGGTCAGCGAGCGCGAGGCCAAGTCCGTGTCGGCGGAGGAGACGTTCGACATCGATGTGAGCGACCCGGTACGGATCGGCCGCGAGCTCGACCTGCTCGCCGCCCGCGTCGGTGGACGGCTGCGTGCTGGGGGAGTGTCGGGGCGTACCGTCGGGATCAAGGTGCGCCACCGGGACTTCGTCACCGTGACCCGCTCGACGACCCAGGCTCAGCCGACCGACGATCCGCGGCTGGTGGCGCAGCTGGCACGCAAACTCCTGGCCGAGGTGAACACCTCGGGTGGGGTCCGTCTGCTGGGCGTCGCCGTGTCCACGCTGACCGGCTACGCGCAGGACGACTTGTTCTCCGGCCTTGCCGCGGAGCCGGACGTCGTGCCGCAGGCCACGCCGGTCGAGTCGGCCGCCTCCGTGGCCGTTGAGGTCAGCTGGCGGCCCGGGCAGGACGTC
>CAKUMG010001285.1 GCA_934667465.1 uncultured Actinoplanes sp.
CCTCCTGGGCCAGCCCCCGGTCGGCGTGGCGCACCGCCTCCTCGTTCTGCCCGGCGTGCTTGCTCGCCTCGGCCAGCCCGAGCAGCAGCAGCGCCTCGGTCTCGGCGTCCAGGCCCCGGCCGAGCGCCTCCTCACCCAGCTCACGGGCCTGCTCGAGGCGGGCCGCGGACGCGAGCAGCCCGACCGCCTCGGCGATCAGCGCGATCCGGCCGTCGCCGCGCGGGCCGAGCGCCTTCAGGGCGTCGAGCATCAGGTCGGCGGCGGTTGCCGGGGCGACGGCGGCCACTTCCCGGGCAGCCGTACGCAGCATTGCCGCCGCCTCCGTGGAGCCGCCCCGGCCGCCGCGCAGCAGGTGGCCGGCGACCTCGAGCGCGGGCCTGCCCTCGTCGCGGACGACGGCCGCCGCGGTGCGGTGCAGTTGTTCGCGGACGGGCCGGGGCAGGGCGCTTTGGATCGCTCGGCGCACGAGGTCGTGCGCGTACGCGATGCCCTCGCCCTTCTCCTCGTCGGCGTCCTTCAAGAAATCGCGCAGGCCCTCGGCCAGGAGCGGAAGCAGCCCGGTCTCGGGCCGACCGGTCATCCGGGCGGCCGCCGTGACATCGAACGGCCGGTCCAGCACCGAGCAGGCCTGCAGCATCCAGCGGGTGTCCGCGCTCAGCCCGGCCAGGCCGCCCTGGACGGCATCGACGAAGCTGGCGGGCAGCTCGTCGCCGACCACGGTGGCCCTGCCGTCGGCGTACGCCAGCTGGCCGCCCGCGCGCAGCGCCCGCATGAGCTGGGCGATCCGCAGCGGATTGCCCCCGCAGCCGCCGGCCAGCGCCAGCACCGTGTCGTCCACGCCGGTCTCGAGGACCGCGGCGCACAGCTCCACGACGGCGCTCTCGTCCAGCATGTCCAGCCCGATCCGCCGGGCCCGGCCCGAGGTCAGCCAGGTGAGGGTCTGCAGGCCCGGCGAGCTCTGGCCCCCCGGGGCCGGCGGCCGGGCTGCGAAGATCCACAACACTGGGGCCGCGGCCAGCGCGGGCACCAGCTCGCGGACGGCGAGCGCGCTCAGCTCGTCCATCCACTGCGCATCGTCCACCATGACGAGCAGCGGGCGGCGGGCGGCGAAGTCCTCCAGCGCGGCCCGCAGCCGGTCGATGATCCGGTACTGCTCGTCGCGCGTCCCGCCCTCGAACAGCCAGTCGAACTCCGGCCCCCGGTCGGTGCACGCCCGCAGCGCCCCCGCAAGCGTGACCAGCGGCGCCGCAAGGTCCAGTTCGAACGCTTCCCGTGCGGCGACCGCCAGCCCGTGCTCCCCGGCCTCCCGGACCGCCGCGCGCACCAGGTGCGACTTGCCGGCACCGGCCGGGCCCTCGATGACCACGCAGCCCCCGGCGCCGGCCGCGGTCTCGGCCAGGGCGCGGCGCAGGGCCGCCAGCTGTCCGGCGCGGCCGAAGGTCTGCTCGTTCAGGGCCCGCTCCTCCGTGGGGGCCGGCCGTCCCGGCCGGCGCTGCTGTCGCTCGCACCCTCCATCTGACGGACAGGTGCGGCCCCCACATCGTCACCGGCTGATCTTCCGCGGATCTTCCGTCCACTCGCACCGGACGGCAGCTCCGCGCGCACCGCCCCGGACCTGCGGTGTCCCGGCGGAAAGGTTTTCGCCCGGCCGTGACACGCCGTCGGACATTCACCCGATCGGGTGACTACGGGTCGCGCCGGGCGTACGGTCTGCGCATGGTCGGGCGGGGTGAGGCGGCGAGCGCCGTCATCGAGGTGCGCGCGCGGCTGTTGACCAGCGGCGGCGCTGCCCCCAACCCCGCCGCGGGGCGTCCCGGCGGGAGATCCTTTCCGGTCGCGGCACCCGGGTGGGTCCTGACCCCGGGGCCGCGTTTCCGGGATGACGGCCCTCGTTTTCGGGCCTGCCGCCTGGAAGGATTCCACTTTTCGGCCGGTCCGGTTCGCCCGGCTCCTCCGCCGGGCCCGCCGATCGTCCGGATCCGTCCCGCGACCGGGCGGAGTCGGCGCGGGAGCCTCCCGCACGACTGTCGTTTCCGGTCAAGATTTCGGCCATCGACCATCGTCGTATCCTGGTGGCCGTCGATCGGAAGGAGCCAACGGTGGGCGCTTCCCAGAGCAGGACCCAACGGCTGAACGCGGGCCGGAACGGCACCGCCCCGCGGGTGCCGAACGCCGCTCCGGGCCGCGTGTACGTCTCCCGCGCGGCGGCCGCCGCCCCGCCGGCCGCCCCTTCGGA
>CAKUMG010001286.1 GCA_934667465.1 uncultured Actinoplanes sp.
GCCTAGTTGCTGCCTCCGACAGCGCGGGCGGACCGGGGGTCCGAGGCGAAGATCCGACAACTCTGATGGTCACGTGAAAAGCCGCTTCCGGGAAAAACGGTGCAGTTCCGCCGCAGGAGGCATCGAGACGGGACACGAGGCGCTACCGTCCCTACGGTCTGAGGCTTCGTACCCGGGAAGGGGCGCCGCAATGCACCGCACTGGACGGCTCCGCCGCACTGCTCCGGCGCTCGCCGCCCTCGCGCTGGTCGCTTCCGGGCTCACGGCCTGCTCCGGCGCGGGCGGCCCCGGCGAGACGGTCGGCGCCTTCCTCGACGGGTGGCGCGGCGGCGACCTGAGCAAGGTCGGGTTCGTCACCGCGGCCGGCACCCGGATCTCCGCCGAGGACGTGCAGGCGAAGATCAAGGAGGCCAGCGGCGACCTCGCGAAGTCCACGGTCGCCCTGAGCGCGCCGCAGGACCCGAAGGAGTCGGGCGACGACGCCACCGCCACGATCAAGCTCGACTGGACGCTGCCCGGCGGCGTGAAATGGGCATACGACAGCACCGTCCGGCTCACCAAACGCGACACCGACGGCTGGCGGGTCGTGTGGGAGCCGGCCGTCGTGCACAACCAGCTCACCGACGGCGAGAAACTCGAGCTGCGGCGCACCGTCGCGGACCGCGCCGACATCATCGGCCCGGACGGCAAGCCGATCGTGACCAGCCGCCCGATCGTCGCGGTCGGGATCAGCCCCGAGCTCGTCACCGACCAGAAGAAGCTGCTCGAGGATGTCGGCAAGGCGCTCAAGACCGTCGGCGTGGAGCTCGACCGCGAGGACCTCGAGACCCGGCTGCGCAACTCCGACCCCGGCGCCTTCGTCGACGTGGTCACGCTGCGCCGCGCGGACTACGACAAGATCCGGTCGAAGATCCGCGACCTGGACGGCACGGTCTTCCGCGACGAGAACCGCGAGCTCGCCCCGACCCGCTACTTCGGCCGCTCGGTCCTCGGCACGGTCGACCCGGCCACCCGCGAGGACATCGACGCCCGCCCTACTGAGCTGGCCATCGGCGACCAGGCCGGGCACGGCGGTCTCCAGCAGCGCTACGACGTCCAGCTGCGCGGCACCCCCGGCCAGAGCGTCGTGATCGCCCGGCCGGCCGGGGACAACAAGACCCAGGACACCGCGCTCTTCGAGGCGAAACCGGTTGCGGGCAAGCCGATCAAAACCACTTTGGACACCCGTACGCAGGCCGCGGCGGACGCTGCCGTCGGGAAGCAGAAGCAGCCGAGCTCACTGATCGCCGTGCGGATCAGCGACTCCACCCTGCTGGCCGTGAGCAACGGCCCGGACGGGAACGCCGTCGACGCGGCCCTGACCGGTCAGGTGCCGCCCGGCTCGACGTTCAAGATGGTGTCCACGCTCGGCCTGCTCGACAAGGGCGTCGTCACGCTCGACGGCAAGGTCGACTGCCCCAGGACGAAGAAGGCCGGCGACCGGGAGTTCAAGAACTCGCACGACATGGCGCTCGGCCAGGTGCCGTTCCGCACCGACTTCGCCAAGTCCTGCAACACCGCATTCGTCAACGTGGCCCCGAAGCTGGGCGCCGACGGGCTCCAGGCCGCGGCCACCGCGCTCGGCATCGGCGCCAAGTGGGACCTCGGCGTCGACGCGTTCAGCGGCACGGTCTCCCCGGCGGACAGCCCGACCGAGCTTGCGGCCGCCTCCGTCGGCCAGGGCGCGACAGTGGTCAGCCCGGTCGCCATGGCCGCCGCGACCGCCGCCGTGGCCCGGGGCAAATTCCAGCAGCCCAAGCTTCTGCTCGACCCGGCACCGGCCGCTCCCGCCGCCGACGGCCCGGAGCTGAAGGCCACCTCGGTGGAGCCGCTGCGCACGATGATGCGCGAGGTCGTCACCAAGGGCACGGCCACCGCGCTGGCGAAGGTGCCGGGCGGCGCCGTGCACGCCAAGACCGGGACGGCCGAGTTCGAGACCGGCTCCAAGGAGACGCACTCGTGGGTCGTCGGCTGGCAGGGCGACGTCGCCTTCGCCGTCATGGTGCAGAAGGGCGGCTCCAGCTCCGAGGCGGCGGTCCCGCTCGCGGCGGAATTCCTGACCGCGCTCGCGAAGTAACGCCGGCCGCGGCAGGGGAGTGACCGCGCTCGCTAAGTAACGCTGGCCGCGGCAGGGGAGTGACCGCGCTCGCTAAGTAACGCTGGCCGCGGCAGGGGAGTGACCGCGCTCGGGG
>CAKUMG010001287.1 GCA_934667465.1 uncultured Actinoplanes sp.
GCGCAGGGCCGGGCGGCGCCATGGTGGATCCAGGACCGGGAGAGGAAGACGGCCGATGGAGGCGGCCCGAGGATTATTGGCGGCGCGCGGGGGACAGTGGTAGTCATCAGTTCGGGGACATGGCGCCGTTCCTGAAGTCCGGCGTCTCACCGAGGCCCCGGGAGGATGCATGCCCGTCGACGCGTCACTGTGCCCCGAGTCGTCCCACCCGCGCCCGGGGGCGGAGCCCACCGTGCTCCGCTGGCCGGTGGCCGACCCGGCGGTGCTGGCCCGGGTGCCGTTCCCCGTGGTCGTGCTGCCCGAGGGGGTCGCCGGCGACCCGGTCGCGCTGGTCGCGGCGGGGGCACAGGCGGTGATCGCCGAGGAGGGTGAGCTGGCCGCGGCCGTGGAGGCGGTGCTGGCCGGCGGGTCGTACCTGTCGCCCGCGGTGCTGGCCCGGGTCGATGCCGCGGCCCCGCCCGCGCTGGGACCCCGCGAGGTGGAGACCCTGCGTCACCTCGCGGCGGGGCTGACCCACCGGCAGACGGCCCAGCGGCTCGGCGTCACGGAACAGACCGTCAACACGTACGCGAAACGGTTGCGCCGCAAGCTCGGCGCGGCCAACAAGGCGGAACTGACCCGCAAGGCCGCGGAGCTCGGCTATCTGCCGGTGTGATCCGGCTGCCCGTGTGATCCGCCTGCCGGTGTGATCCGGTAATTGCCGGTGATGTTGCCTCGTCGCCACCGCCCGGAGGCGCTTGACTTGATCGCGGGGGCAGGACGGCAGCCGAGACGGCGAGGGTGGGACGGCATGAATTTCCGGGCGGTGATCACGAGGTGGAGCTCTGGGCGGTGATCACCGACCCGCTGGCGCAGCGGGGGATGCATCAGCTGGCCGGCGAGCTGGGCGATGTCGGCACGTGTGTCGTCGTCGGCTCCGCGGCGGCGGTGACCGGCACCCCCGACGTGGTGGTGCTGGTGGACCAGTCGCCGACCGCGATGCGCATGCTCGCCGCCCGGTGGGCGACCGTGGCGCTCATCCCGGGCGCCGATCCGGAGCAGGTCCGGGCCGCGCTGCGGGCGGGCGTGCGCGCGGTGGTGAGCACGTCGGCGGAGCTCGAGGAGGTCCGCATGGCGCTCCGGGTCGCCCGCGCGGGCGGCGGCTACCTGTGCCGGTCCTCGTCCGCACGGCTGCGGCGAGAGGCCACAATGCCCGCCCACCGCCTGGCCCGCCGCGAACGCGAGACGCTCGACTTCATCGCCCAGGGCCTGACCCACGCCGAGACGGCCCGCATGCTGGGCGTCGCCGAGTCGACGGTCCACTCCTACGTGACCCGGCTGCGCGGCAAGCTCACCGCCGGCAACACCGCCGACCTGACCCGCCACGCCCTGGTCCTCCGCCAGGCCCGCCCGGCGGAATCCCCGGGACCCGCCGCCCGCACCAGGGCACGCCGCCAGCACCGTCCGGCACCTTCGCCGGGCTGAGCCGGGCTCGCGGGACGACTCCCGAGGTTGAGCCGGGCTCGCAGGACGACTCCCGGGGCTGAGCCCACCGACCGGGCGCAGGACGACCGCCGAGCCGAGCCTGCCGGGATGGGGCGGGGCGGCGTCAGGCGCAGTCGCGGCGGTCGGCGGAGGCGTTGGCGCGACGGAGGCGCTGGACCTCGGCGAGGCCGGCCGGGTCGTCGGCCGCCGTGTAGAACGCGGCCGCCCGGTTGAGGTGGTAAGAAGCGCTGCGGCTCTTGTTCGCGGCGCAGGCAATGTCCGCGAGGGCGAGGTGGGCGGCACCGGAACCACCGGCGTCGTCGCCGGCGGCGAAGTCGGCGAGTGCCGCGGTGAGTGCCGCGATCGCCCGGGCCGGTTCGGCCAGGGCGGCATGGGCGAGGCCCAGCTCCACCCGCAGGTAGCCGCGCATGACGAAGCCCGGCCGGTGCTGACCGTCGCCGTCGGCAGTGTCGTCCCCGTCGGCAGTGTTGCCGGTTGGACGCCACACGGTGCCACCGCGCGGGATCGTGAACACGCCGGGTCGTGTAGCAACGGGGAGGCCGCCGAGGTTGCCGCTCTGAGGGGCCGCGACGATCGCGCCGTCGGGAGTCGCTGACGCGCCGGCACCATCCCCCAGCCCGGAACCCACCGGCGCAGCGCCCCTCGCCGCAGCAGAGCCCGCTGGCGCAGAGGGCGTCGCAGCAGATCCCATCGCGGCAGAGGACGCCGGCAGGGATGGGCGGGTGCGGCCCGGGGTGGGC
>CAKUMG010001288.1 GCA_934667465.1 uncultured Actinoplanes sp.
TGGAGATCAACTATGAATCAAGCTGCACCATTCGACCTCAACCTGCCGAGCCCGATCGGCCGCCTGGCACATCTGCGTGCCCGCTCGCGCGAGGCCGTTGTCCGCGACGACAAACCCACGGCTGTTCAGCGGCTGATGGCGCCGGCCGGTGCGCTCGAGACCGTGGTCTGGGATGCGCTGGGAGAGCCGGAAGGGCCAGGACTGCTGGTACTCACCGGAAGTGCGGGAAGCGGCAAATCGGCAATGATTAACCATTTATTACGTTTCGAGCGAGAGAGCAGTGCTGGACGAATTGGAAAATACCTGGCTGATGCCACACACGCAGACGCCCCTGATCAAGCCCAGGCGAGTCGACTCGCCGATTTTTTTAGTCCTTTCGCGGACGATGCTGATTACTGGCAAGAGCCGTGTCGGCTGATTGCAATGAATACCGGCATGGCTTTGCGTTTCTTTCACGACTTACAAGACCTGAAAACTGCACCACCCCTGGCAGGGCTCGAGGCATTGCTGCGCCGCCGCCTGGGACTGCCAGGGGCCGAGAAAAAGATCCCGAGCTGGCTTGACGAGGCTGTGCTTGTCGTCAACTTGGATCATCGGCCTACAGCGGGGCAAGCGGGCGACCTGTTCGACGACATCCTGCGGCGGCTGGACCCTGATTCGCCGGACGGTGTACTGGAAGGGGCTCAACGCTGCCGCACCTGTTCCGTGCAGGATTGGTGCTGGCCTATGGCCAATGCCGCCGCAGTGGCGTCGTCGCGGGGTCGGGCCGCATTGAACGCCGCGGCGGGCGATGTCGCTGTGACACGTGGACGACAGCTCGCACCTCGAGCGCTGTGGGATGTCGCGGCAGAGCTAGCGCTCTCAGGTGCAGATGCGGATCAGCCAAACCAAGAGGGGCGAGATCCTTGCTTCGTCATCGCGGACGTGGCCGCCGACCGCAACGAGGCGAAGCTACTGCAGGGTATCGCCTGCAATTACTCGCTCACTCACGCTCGTGTTGGCACTCTGGCCGGAGAGATTGCGGAACGAGATCCGGGATATTTCCCCTCGCGCGACGCGCACGAGATCATTTCCGACGCCGGGCTGGCGCCAGAACGCGACGGTCAGCGCCTAGCGAACTGGCTTGCAAATACGGGGAATCCCCACCCCGCAGTCACCCGAGCAAGTAAAATCCTGGCCACTGGCCGAACGGACAGCAACGGGCCGCGGATCGGAGGCAGGCTCTTGTCTCGGGCCGCGTGGCTGGCGAACGAACTGCCGAGCCATAGCGGCCTTCCTGCAGATTTTGCCGACGCCTTACGGGCACAGGCGGACGGGGCAGGGTCGAACGATGCCACCGACGACGGCGCACTGCTATACGACACACTCGGCGCCATCGAGGAGGGGCTCGCCGAGGTCTTCGGATTCCGCAGCGAAACAGACTTCTATTACCCGACCACAGATTCAACCCATGACACCCGTGCCGATCTCCTGGTCGAGGCGAAGCTTGTCGAGGACGACTGGATTACCACGCAGCCTGATCCGGTGATAGTGGGCAACCCACAAGGATCAGCGCTTGTAGGATACCGGCCTCTGGCGCTTACCCTGAAAGTCGGCGTCCGGTCCATAACGGTCGATTACCCACTCTGGCGGCTGCTCCGGCAGGCCGCGGCGGGCGGCACGCCGTCAAACGTTGAACTCGAGCGATTTCTAGCCTTGCGGCAATCAATTCGCGCAATCGGCGTTGCCGTCGCAGCAGGAGGCCGGCACTCGCTGCTCGTCCGCGAACGAGGCTCCGTCGGCGCCAAGTTCCGTATCATCTCGCGCGGCGGCGCCTCTGGGATGCTTCGCGCCATGGAGGTGCGCTGAATATGTCTGTTCCCAGAATTAGCGCTGCGCTTGCTGCCATCAGCGATGCCTCCGGCGCGCACATAACGTTCGACGGCTCCGTGTTATCGGTCAACGGGAACACCGTAGAACTGCCCACTAAGCTCACCGGTGAACGCGGCGTACTGTTTGGCATCGACGGGCTGCTACCAACCGTTCCCCGCGCCGACGACCGCGACAAACTGCTCTGGCGAGTTATCGCCGAGGCCACGCCCGGAGAAGCTGCAGGCCTGCTCGGTGACCGCGCCCTTGAGTCGGAGCTCGAGAAGCGACTTTCGTTCAGCACGGAGGCTTCCCGGGTCGCGGCAGCCGCACTCAAGGATCGATTTTTCAACCGTAAACCCCTTAGGGTACTGCTG
>CAKUMG010001289.1 GCA_934667465.1 uncultured Actinoplanes sp.
GCCGAGCCCGGTGCCGATGCCCTGGGTCAGCGTGGTCTTGCCCGCGCCGAGGTCGCCGGTCAGCACGACCAGGTCGGCAGCTGCCTCGAGGTGGTCCATGACGTCGTCGAGGTCGCGGTTGCCGTCGTCCCAGGCGCGCAGGCCGAAGCGGACGCCCTCGAAGCGCGCCAGGTTGGACGAGGCCTCGCTGGGCGCGATCAGATAGTAGGCGGGCAGCGCATATTCGAAGTGGGGGCAGGAGATCTCGACGACCTCGGCACCCAGCTTGACCAGCGCGTCGACCGACTCGCGGAAGGCGGCGACGACGCCCGGCTCGGCGCCCTCGCCGGAGAACTCCTTGACGATGCCGAGCTTGACCCCGGTCAGGTCGCCGGTGGCGCCCAGCCGGGCGGCGGCGACGACGTCGGGCACCGGCTGCGGGATCGAGGTGGAGTCGCGCGGGTCGTGGCCGGCGATCGCCGCGTGCAGCAAGGCCGCATCCTCGACGTTCCGGGCGCAGGGCCCGGGGGTGTCGAGCGACGACGAGAAGGCGATGAGCCCGTAGCGCGAGGTGCCGCCGTAGGTCGGCTTCGCGCCGACCGTGCCGGTGACCGCGCCGGGCTGGCGGATCGAGCCGCCGGTGTCCGTGCCGATGGCGAGCGGCGCCTCGTAGGCCGCGAGCGACGCCGCGCTGCCGCCGCCGGAGCCGCCGGGGATGCGCCCGAGGTCCCACGGGTTGTTCGTGGCGCCGTAGGCGGAGTATTCGGTCGACGAGCCCATCGCGAACTCGTCCATGTTGGTCTTGCCGAGCGAGACCGTGCCGGCGGCCCGCAGCCGCTCGACGATGGTCGCGTCGTAGGGCGGCTTCCAGCCCTCGAGGATCTTGGAAGCGGCGGTGGTCGGCACGCCCTTGGTCGCGACGATGTCCTTGATCGCGACCGGCACGCCGGCCAGCGGCCCGAGCTCCTCGCCGCGGCTGCGCTTCGCGTCGACCTCGGCGGCGGCGGCGAGCGCGCCCTCGCGGTCGACGTGCAGGAACGCGTGGACCCGGTCGTCGACCGCGGCGATGCGGTCGAGGTGGGCGGTGGCGACCTCGACGGCCGAGGCCTCGCCCGAGGCGATGACCCCGGCGATCTGGGCCGCCGTCATCCTGGTGACGTCACTCACGGTGGTCAGGCCTCCTCGTCCAGGATGCGGGGCACGCGGAACCGGCCCTCGGCCACGTCGGGGGCGCCGGCCAGCACGGCCTCCTGCGAGAGGGAGGGCTGCACGACGTCGTCGCGGTAGACGTTGGTCAGCGGCACGGAGTGCGAGGTGGGCTTGATGTCCTCGGCGGCCACATCACCGATCCGGGCGACCGACTGCAGGATGACATCGAGCTGACCGGCGAACTTGTCCAGCTCTTCCTCGGTCACGGCGAGCCGCGACAGGCGCGCGAGATGCGCGACCTCTTCGCGGGAGATGGCGGCCATCGTTGCCCCCTGGATGCTCGGTGATGCTGACCCGACGAGTCTATTCAGCTCCGCGAGCGCTTTGTCGCGCGGCTCCCCCGGCCTGTGGACAACGCGGTCTTCGGGCCTGTGGACAAGGCGGCCTCCCGGCCCGTGGAGGACTCGGCCTCCCGGCCCGCGGAGGACTCGGCCCGCCTGCCCGTGGATCAACGAGTGCGCCTCAGGTCGCCGCCAGCGCGCCGGGCTCCCTGCCGGGGCGCAGCGGGCGGTACCTGGCCAGCCAGGCGTCGAAGTCCGCCGCGGGCATCGGCCGGGCGTGGAACCACCCCTGCGCGGCGTGGCATCCGAGGGCCGCGAGCGAGCGCCAGGTCCGCTCGTCCTCGACCCCCTCGGCCACGACCCGCAGGTCCAGCGAGCCGGCCAGGTCGATCACCGAGCGCACGATCGCGGCGTCCCCGCGGTCGGCGCCCATCCCCAGCACGAAGGACCGGTCGATCTTGACCTCGGAGAGCGGGAGGCGGCGGAGGTGCTGCAGGGACGAGTAGCCCGTGCCGAAGTCGTCGAGCGAGATCGCCACCCCGATCCGGTCGAGCCGGGTGATGGTGTCCAGCACCCGGTGCGGGTCGGCCATGAGCGCGCTCTCGGTGATCTCCAGCTGCAGCAGGTGCGCCGGGACCCCGTACCGCTGGAGCAGGTCTTGAATCTCACCCGCGATGCCCGGGGTGTGCAGGTCGCGCACGCTGACGTTGGCGGAGACCCGCACCGGGCGGCCCGCGGCGAGCCACGTCGCGAGC
>CAKUMG010001290.1 GCA_934667465.1 uncultured Actinoplanes sp.
ACCACGGCGGCCGGGTCCGCGGCCGGCACGTCCGTGACCGGCTCGTTGACGTCGGGGTCGGGCACCAGGAACGGCTCGGCCTCCGCCACCGGGGCGGCGGGCTCGACGTCGACGACCAGCGTGACCGGCTCGGCCGGCGCCACGGGCTCGGCGTTGCCGCCCCGGCGCCGCCGGGACTTGCCCGACGGCGCGGACTGCGCCGCGGGCTCCGTCCGGGCCGCCGCCGCGACAGCCTTGACCTGACTGGCCGCGGCACCGCCGCCGTTGACACCACCGCCGCCGTTCGAGCGCTTCTCCGGCACCGGCTCGGTGTGGATCGTCACGCCGCGGCCCTTGCAGTGGTCGCAGGTCTCGCTGAACGCCTCGAGCAGGCCCGCGCCGATCCGCTTACGGGTCATCTGCACCAGGCCGAGCGACGTGATCTCGGTGACCTGGTGCTTGGTCCGGTCCCGGCCCAGGCACTCGGTGAGCCGGCGCAGCACCAGCTCGCGGTTGCTCTCCAGCACCATGTCGATGAAGTCGATCACCACGATGCCGCCGAGGTCGCGCAGCCGCAGCTGGCGCACGATCTCCTCGGCCGCCTCGAGGTTGTTGCGGGTGACCGTCTCCTCGAGGTTGCCGCCGGCACCGGTGTACTTACCGGTGTTGACGTCCACGACGGTCATCGCCTCGGTGCGGTCGATGACCAGGTGGCCGCCGGAGGGCAGGAAGACCTTGCGGTCGAGGCCCTTGAGGATCTGCTCGTCGATGCGCTTGTCGGCGAAGACGTCGTTGACGCCGACGTGCCGGTGCAGCCGCTCGACCAGATCCGGCGAGACCGAGTCCAGGTAGTCCTCGATGTCGGCGTAGGCCTGCTCGCCCTGCACGATCAGCTCGCGGAAGTCCTCGTTGAAGAGGTCCCGCACGACCCGGATGACCAGGTCGGGCTCCTCGGAGAGCGCCACCGGGGCGTGACCCTGTGCCGCCTTGGCCTGAATGTCCTCCCACTGCGCCTGCAGCCGCTTGACGTCGCGGGCCAGCTCGTCCTCGCTGGCACCCTCGGCGGCGGTCCGCACGATGACGCCGGCGCCGTCGGGCACGAGCTTCTTGAGCACGTCGCGGAGCCGCTTGCGCTCGTTGTCGGGCAGCTTGCGGCTGATCCCGGACGCGTTGCCGTTGGGCACATAGACGAGGTGCCGGCCGGACAGCGCGATGTGGCTGCTCAGGCGGGCCCCCTTGTGGCCGAGCGGGTCCTTGGTGACCTGCACGAGCACCGAGTCGCCGGAGCGCAGCGCCTGCTCGATGGAGCGGGCCCGGCCCTCGAGCCCGGTGGCGTCCCAGTTGACCTCGCCGGCGTAGAGCACCGCGTTGCGGCCCCGGCCGACGTCGACGAACGCCGCCTCCATGCTGGGCAGCACGTTCTGGACCTTGCCCAGGTAGACGTTGCCGACCATGGTGCCCGAGGTGGTCCGGGACACGTAGTGCTCGACCAGGATGCCGTCCTCGAGCACGGCGATCTGGGTCCGGTCCGGCTTCTGCCGCACGACCATGACCCGGTCGACGGCCTCGCGCCGGGCCAGGAACTCCGACTCGCTCAGGATCGGCGGCCGGGTGCGGCGCTGCTCGCGGCCGTCGCGGCGTCGCTGGCGCTTGGCCTCCAGCCGGGTCGAGCCGGAGACGCCCTGCACCTCGTCCGACGTGCGCCGGGGCTCGCGCACCCGCACGACGGTGTGCACGCCGTCCTCGACGCCGCCGGTCTCGGTGTCGCCGGAGCCCTTGCGGCGCCGCCGGCGGCGGCGGCGGGTGACCCCGTCGCCCTCGTCCTCGGCGTCGTCGCTCTCGGCCTCGGGCTCGTCGGTCTCGGCGGTGGCCTCGGCGGCGTCGCCGTCGGCCTCGCCGTCACCCTCGTCGTTCTCGTCCGAGGGGCCCTTGCCGCGGCCGCGGCCGCGGCGTCCGCGGCGGCGCCGGCGGCGGTTGCCCTCGTCCTCGTCCAGGTCGTCGTCGGCGCCGTCCTCGACGTGGTCCACCTGGTCTTCACCACCGGGCACACCGCGCCGGTGGGGGAGCACCTGGTGCGCGACGACCTCACCGGGGGCGCGATCCGGCTGGCCCGCATGCTGCACCGGCTCCTGCCCGGCGACGGCGACGTGGCGGGCCTGCTCGCGCTGCTCCTGCTCACCGACGCCCGCCGCGGCACCCGGGCCACCCCGGACGGGCGGCTCGTGCTCCTGGCCGACCAGGAC
>CAKUMG010001291.1 GCA_934667465.1 uncultured Actinoplanes sp.
CGGCAAGCCCGGTGCCGCGCCGGACGGCGAGCCCGACGCGGCGTCCGAGGCTGCGCCCGTGGTGCCGGAACCCTGCCCGGTGTCCGGGTCGGCAGCTGGGGCGAACTCGGCCAGGATGCGCTTCGCGGCCGCCCACAGCGGCTCGAGGTCGCCGCCGGCGCGGAGCTTGTCGACCAGCTCCCGCAGGGGGGCGAGCGCCGGCTCGGTGTGGCCGGTCAGCAGGGCGCCCAGCCGGGTGGCCAGGTCGTCGAGCAGGTCGCGGCGCTCGAGGGCGGACAGCCGCTCGCCCTCGGCCAGGCGCCGGGCCTCGGTCGCCATGATCTCGGCGAGGTCGGGCAGGGCGGAACCGGCCCGGGGACCGGCCCCCGCGACGACCGAGCTCGACGCGGCCCCCGCGAGGGTGGCCGCCGAGAACTGCTCGGTGCTGCCCCCACCCGGGCGGCCCCCGCCGTGGCGGCCGCTGCCGGGACGGGCCCCTCCGGGACGGCCGGGCCGGCTCAGGTCTGCGGATGTGGAGCGGGCGGCGCCCCGGAACATCGGCGCACCCGTGATGCCGGGCGGTGCCGGCGGCGGGCCGGACGGCGCAGGGGGCGCACCGAAGCCGCCGCCGAAGCCGGCCGCCATGGCGCGCAGCGGGGCACCCGGGGCCGGGTCGTCGAACATCGCCCAGCCCGACGGCGACTCGACCGGCTGCATGACCCGGCGCTGCGTGCCGCCCTCGTTGACGACGCGCGTGTCGACTGCGAGCCAGGCGGTGAAGCGGCACAGCACCCGGTGGTGCAGGGAGGTCGCCACGATGTCGGGCTCGAGGCCGTGCTCGCCGGCCGCGTAACGGTCCTCCAGCTCACGGAGCCGGGACCGGGCCCACTGCGCGGTCACCGCCGGGTCGTCGCCGTGGCGGACCGGGATCTCGGCGTGGAACTCCTTGTCGTCGCGGGTCCGGCCGCTGACCGTGACGGACTCCGGCGCCGAGCCGTTCGTGCGGCCGAGCAGGATCAGCGGAACGCCGGGGAAGAGCGACTGCGGGCGCCCGAGGGCGAGGCCGGTCGCGGTGATGCCGGTGACCAGCGGCGCCCCGATGCGGCGGTGGATCTGGTCCATCGCCTCGTCGAGGCGGTCCTCGCTCTCCACCAGCTCGCAGCGGCCGCCGCCGAGCCCGGCGAGGCGGCCGAGGAAGCCCGCGTTGACCGCCCGGTCGATGCCGACCGTGTGGATGCGGACGCCGCCCGCCAGCGCCGTCACCTCGGCGAGGATCTGGTCCTCGTTGCCGACCTGGCCGTCGGTGACCAGCACGAGCACCCGGTCACGCCCGCCCGGCGCGGGGTCGCCGGCCGCCGCCGTGGCCTCGTCGCGGGCCAGCAGGGTCAGGCCGTCGCGCAGCGGCGCGAGCAGCTCGGTGCCGCCGCGGGCGTCCACGCCGGCCAGATGCTCGACGGCGCGGAAGCGGTGCCGGTCGGTGGCGTCGGACAGCCCGTCACCCAGCTCCGACGTCGGCCGGTGCACCTGGTGATCGAAGGAGAGCACGGCGAAGCGGTCGGCGGGGGTCAGGGTGTCGATGACCCGCGAGGCCGCGCGGCGGGCGGCCACCATCTTCCAGCCGCCCATGCTGCCCGATCGGTCCAGGAGCAGCACCACGTCCTTGGGGCGGGCGGGCGCCACGGTCTCGTCGGGCGGCAGCACGATGACCTGGAGCGTGCCCTCGCCGCCCTGCGCGTCGGGAACGTGGACCGCGCCCGATCCGTCGCCCTCGTAGGGAAGGCGCAGCACGAAGTCGCGGTCGGCGCGCTCCCCGGGTGCGATCTCCACCCGTCCCTCCCGCGTCGTCACGGCATGCAGGCTGGAGCGGACCTCGCCGAGCGGTAGCCCGCCGGTGTCGATGTCGACGCCCAGCGACAGTTTCAGCGGGTTGGGGAAGCCGGGCAGCAGCACCGGCGGGGTGATACGCGAGGCGTCGGGCACCGCGCCGGTGTCGCGGGCCTGGCCGTCGCCGGACTGCCCGCCGGCCAGCGGCTCGCCGGGGATGTAGCGGGGCGCGACGACGAGCGGGAAGCGGAACGTCGCGGCGCCGTCCTCCCAGGGCAGCGGCCCGACCAGCGACAGCTCGATCGTGACGCGCTCGCCCTGCGGGATGTTGCCGACGCGCAGGGTGAAGACGCCGGGCCGCTCCTCCTCGGTGATGGAGGCGCGCTGCCCGGCCTGGATCGCCTGGTCGTACGC
>CAKUMG010001292.1 GCA_934667465.1 uncultured Actinoplanes sp.
ACGCTGTTCACCCGCGCCGGCCGCAAGCTGGGCCGCCGGCCTCTGGAGGATCATCCCGACTGGACCCCGGGCCAGGCCGGACGGGTGCTGCTGCTGATGGCCGTGAAGGACAAGGACCAGCGCGTCCAGGACCTCTACTGGCAGGGCGACAGCGCCGAGCGCCTCGCGGTCCTGCAAGCGCTGCCGCTGCTGGACCTCGCCGACCCCGACGCCGGCCTGCCAATGCTCCAGGACGCGCTGCGCACCAACGACACCCGGCTCGTCGCGGCGGCCCTCGGCCCGTACGCGGCGCGGCTCGACGCGGCCACCTGGCGTCAGGGCGTCGTCAAGTGCGTGTTCATGGGCGTGCCGCTCGCCCGCGTGCACGCCCTCGAGGACCGGGCCGACACCGAGCTGCGCGCGATGCTCGGCGCGCTCGCCGACGAACGCACCGCCGCCGGCCGCCCGATGCCCGCGGACGCCACCGCCCTGCTGAGCGCGGACCCGCGTACCCATGAAGCCGGAAAGACGGAGGAGGACTGATGCGCGTCTTCGACCCCCACATCCACATGACCTCGCGGACCACCGACGACTATCGCGCGATGGCCGCCGCCGGGATCAAGGCCGTGGTCGAGCCCGCGTTCTGGCTCGGCCAGCCGCGGACCAACCCGGGCTCGTTCGCCGACTACTTCGACTCGCTGCTCGGCTGGGAGCCCTACCGCGCCTCGCAGTTCGGGGTGCGCCACCACGCCACGATCGCGCTGAACCCCAAGGAGGCCAACGATCCCCGCTGCCGGGGCGTGCTCGACCTGCTGCCGCGCTACCTGGACAAGGACGGCGTGGTCGCGGTCGGTGAGGTCGGGTTCGACGCGATGACGCCCGCCGAGGACGAGGCGTTCACGGCGCAGCTGGCGCTCGCGCGCGAGTTCGAGCTGCCCGCGCTCGTGCACACGCCGCACCGGGACAAGGCCGCCGGGACCAAGCGGACCCTCGACGTCGTCGCCGAGTCCGGGATCGAGCCCGGGTTCGTCGCCGTCGACCACCTCAACGAGGTGACCGTCGAGCTGGTGCGCGAATCCGGCTGCTGGATGGGCTTCTCGATCTATCCGGAGACGAAGATGTCGCCGCCGCGGATGGTGGAGATCCTGAAGCGGTACGGGACCGAGCGCGTGCTGGTCAACTCGGCGGCCGACTGGGGGCACTCCGACCCGCTGCTCACGGTGGCGACGGGGGAGGCGATGCTCGCCGCCGGGTTCAGCGCCGACGACGTCGACCTCGTGCTGTGGCGCAACCCGGTCGCGTTCTACGCGCAGTCCGGGCGGCTGGACCTGTCCGATCTGGCCGCGCCCGAACCCACGTACGAGGGCAGTTCCATCGCCCGCGGCGGCAGCTGATGCGGTTCACGCGCGGCGGCGACGTCGTGCACCTCTCCTACTGCACGAACGTGCACGCCGCCGAGGACCTGGACGGCATCCTGCGCCAGCTCGACGAGTACGCCGTCCCGATCCGCCGGCGGCTCGGCACCGAGGTGCTCGGTCTCGGGCTCTGGCTCGCCGCCCCGGTCGCCGCGGGACTCGCCGGCGACGTCGCCGCCCGGCAGCGGCTGCGGGCCGCGCTCGACGCGCGCGGGCTCGAGGTCGTGACGCTCAACGCGTTCCCCTACCAGTCGTTCCAGGCGCCCGTCGTCAAGCACGCCGTCTACCAGCCCGACTGGACCACCGCGCACCGGCTCGCGTACACGATGGACTGTGCCGTGGTGCTCGGCGATCTGCTGCCGGACGACGCCGCGTACGGCTCGATCTCGACTCTGCCCCTCGCCTGGCGCGACCCCTGGGACGCGGGCCGCGCGGCCGCCTGCCGCCGCGCGCTCGACGAGCTGGCGGCCGGGCTGCACCGGCTGCCGCGGCCGATCCGCGTCGCGTTCGAACCCGAGCCCGGCTGCATCATCGAGACCACGCAGGAGGCGGTGGCGCTGCTCGGCGAGGCCGACACGTCGGTGCTCGGCGTATGCCTCGACCTCGCGCATCTCGCCTGCGCGTGGGAGGACCCGGCCGAGCACCTGATCGCGCTCCGCGACCAGCTCGACCGCCACCACGAGATCAAGGGCCTCGGACGCAGCTGGCGCAACGCGCTCGCCGCCGCGGAACGCGCGCGGCTGCGACTGGACGAGTTCACGCCGCGGGTGATGAGCGCCTTCGTCCGGAACCGGCTGCTCGACGAGGTGTATCTGCCGC
>CAKUMG010001293.1 GCA_934667465.1 uncultured Actinoplanes sp.
TGGTCCACCTGCTCGCCGCGCAGTGCGATCCGGACGGCCCGGTGGAGACCGTCCTGGACCCGGCCGCCCGGCTGTGGGGCGTCCCGGTGCAGCGGTACGGCGCGGTGTACCGGCTGGACGATCCGGCCGGGGCCACCGTCGCGCTGGCCGCACCGCAGGGCGCGGAGCGCGAACGCCCCTGCGAGATCGTCACCCCGCCCCTGGCCCGGTACCACCGCACGGCCTTGGCGGACCTGCTCGACCCGGCGCGCGAGCCGGTGGACATCCGGGTCGCCCTGCACCGGTACGCCGCCACCGTGCTCGGCGGCGGCTACGACCACCCGTGGCCGGCGGCGGGCAAGGTGGACACCCTCGCCACGATCCTCGCCGCGGCGGCGGGCCTCGAGCCCGTCCCGGTGCCGGCGGTCGAGGCCGCGCCGGCGCCCGACTCGCTGCGGGAGCACGAGGAGCGCGTGCGCCGGCTCGAGGAGCAGCTCGCCGACGCCGGGGAGCGCATCCGGCACACCGAGACCGAGCTGCGCAGCCGCGACAACGAGCTGCGCCGGGCCCGGCTCCAGATCGACATGTTCAGCGGCAAGGTCGGCTACCGGATCGGCAAGCTGGGCGCCCGTGCCGCGCGTAAAGCCGTTCGCATACTGAAGGACAAATGATGCGTACCCTCGGAATCGTCCAGGCCCGGATGGGCTCGACCCGGCTGCCGGGCAAGGTGCTGCGCCGGCTCGGCGGGCGCACGGTGCTCGATCGGGTGGTCAGCGCGGCCCGCGACTCGGGCGTGCTCGACGACCTGGTCGTCGCGACCACTGTCGAGGAGCGCGACGACGCGGTGGTCGCGGAGTGCGCGGCGCTCGGCGTCGAGGTGCACCGCGGCCCGGTCGACGACGTGCTGAGCCGCTTCCTGGGCGTGCTCGACGAGCGCGGCGACGACCCCGACGCGGTGCTGCGCTTCACCGCCGACTGCCCGCTGCTCGACCCGGAGGTGGTGATGCTGGCGGCGAACGTCTTCGCGGCCACGCCGGGGCTGGACTACCTCACCACGTCGATCGCCCGCACGCTGCCGCGCGGCCTGGACGTCGAGATCGTCCGGACCGAGGTGCTGCGGGAGATCGACAAGCTCGCCACCGCCCATCACCGGACGCACGTGACGTCGTACGTGTACTCGCACCCGTACGACTACGCCGTGCTCGGCCTCACCCTCCAGCCCGACCTGTCGCACCTGCGGCTGACCCTGGACACCGAGGACGACTGGCGCCTGATCGAGGCCGTGGTGGCGCACTTCGGGGACCGCCCGGTGCCGGTACGTACGCTTGCCGCCTGGCTGGCCGACCGCCCGGAGCTGGCCGGCCTCAACGCCCACGTGCGGCAGAAGGAGCTCGCTCAGGCGTGAGCACCACCATCGGCATCCGCTGCGACGCCGGCCCCCGCCGCGGCGTCGGTCACCTGGTCCGCTGCGTCGCCCTGGCCGAGGAGCTGACGGCGCGCGGCACGACCGTGCACTTCCTCAGCGACCTGGGCGGGGTGGCGTGGGCCGAGCAGCAGCTGACCGGCCGCGGGCTGGCCTGGCACCCGGCGCCCCCGGACGCCGCCGGCCTGGTCGAGGCGGCGCGGCGCCTGCGGCTGGACGCGGTGGTCGTCGACTCGTACGAGCTCCCGCCCGTCCAGGTCGACGCGCTGCGCGCGGCGGGGCTGCCGGTCCTGGCGATCGTCGACGGCGACCTGCGCGGGCTGAGCGCGGACGTCTTCGTGGACCAGAACCTCGACGCCGAGCTGGCCGAGCCGCCGCTGCGTCCGGGCGCCTTCCGGCTGGCGGGCATGGGCTACGCCCTGCAGCGGCGCGCGGTCCGGGAGCTGCGCCCGCCCGCGCCCCCGGCCGGACGGCCCGCCGGTCCGCCCCGGGTGGTCGCGTTCTTCGGTGGCACGGACGCCTATCGCGCGGCTCCCGCGGTGGCGGGCCTGCTCCTCGCGACAGGCGCGGCGTTCGACGCGACGGTCGTGGCGGCCGACCCGGGCCTGCGGGCGGAGCTGGCGGCGCTCGCGCCGGCGGCCGGTCAGCGGCTCGACGTCATCGACCCCACCGACGACCTGCCGAAACTGCTCGCGGAAGCGGATCTTGTGATCAGCGCCAGCGGCACTTCCACCTGGGAATTGCTGTGTCTGGGATTGCCCGCCGCGCTGGTCTGGGTGGTCGACAATCAGATCATCGGATATGGCCGC
>CAKUMG010001294.1 GCA_934667465.1 uncultured Actinoplanes sp.
GGAGTACGCGGCCGCGGTCCGGGCCGCGATCGTGCCCCAGCCGGAGCGCTCGGAGACCATGGAGCGCGCCTGCCGGGCCACCCGGCGTGCGAACACCTCGTCGGCCAGCAGCGAGTCGACCGCGTCGGCGAGCGCGTCCGGGTTGCTGTGCGGGAACGTGACGCCGGTGACACCGGGCTCGACGATCTCGGCGAGACCGCCGGTGGCGGACACCGCGATCGGCGCGCCGGCCGAGGCGGCCTCCAGCGCGATCATGCCGAACGGCTCGTAGAGGCTCGGGATGACCGTGGCGTCGGTGGCGGCGAGCACCGCGGGCAGCTGCTTCTCGTTCATGAAGCCGGCGAACGTGACGGTGTCGTCCAGGTGCAGGCGCGCGGCCTCGGCCTGCAGCTCCGAGCGGTAGGGACCGTCACCGGCGATGACGACCTTCAGCCCGGGGTGCCGGTGCTTCAGCTTCGGCACCGCGTTGACCAGGTGCTGCACGCCCTTCTCGTAGACCAGGCGGCCGGCGAACCCGATCAGCGGGCCGTCACCGGCGAACTTGGAGCGGGCGGCGGCGACGGCGCGGGGCTGGGCGCGCCACATGGTGTCGTCGACCCCGTTCGCGACGACGTCCATCCGGGCCGCGGGGAGGTCGAGGAGCCGGTTCACCTCCCACCGCATGTACTCCGAGCAGACGATGACGCGGACCGCCTCCTGCGCGAGCCACCACTCGACGGTGTGGATCGCCTTGTTCATCTCCTCCGGGAGCCAGCCCTGGTGACGGCCGGCCTCGGTGGCGTGGATCGTGGCGACGAGGGGGATGTCGAGGTGCTCCTTGAGCGTGACCGCGGTGTGCGTGACCAGCCAGTCGTGCGCGTGGATCACGTCGTACTCACCGGACTCCGCCGCCCGCAGGGCCGCGCGGGTGAGCGTGTGGTTGAACGCCATGGTCCAGGCCAGCAGCGACGGCGTGGCGAGCGGGAAGACCGGCGGGTCCTCCGGCGCGCGGACGATGCGGACACCGTCCGCGTACTCCTCCAGCGGGGCGCCGGCCACGTGCCGGGTCACGACCGTCACCTCGTGACCTGCCTGGGCGAGCGCGACGGAGAGCGCGTGCACGTGCCGGCCCAGACCGCCCACCACCACCGGCGGGTACTCCCAGCTGAGCATCAGCACTCGTTGCGGACGTGCGGTCCGCATCTCGATGATGTCGGCATTTGGTGACATTGGCCCGGCCCCCTCGCAGATTCGTCCCTAGGCACACGCCAGCGGACGCCCCTCAAATCAGGTTCAAGAGGGTGTCAACGCGTTGTCGGGATGGCCTTATCTTGCCCTACCCGTGGAAACCAGCGAAGACACCCCGGTTGCCGTCGTGTAACCAAGGTTGATCAACACCGACGGACGCGAACTAGTTCCCCGACCGACCACGCTTGAAACGGGCAACCCGTGGCCGAGTGAGGTGGCTCACCGTCCGCTGTTTCAGTGACAGAGCCTAGGCCAAACTCGGTCAAATGACCTTCGATACCGGAGAGTAGTTCGCCATCTGACACGGCGGACTTCGCACACGTATCGATAAATGGCCCCACCCACCACGGCCATACCGTGCCCATGTGATACGCGCCATCTCTGGCGTCGGAATTTCCACGGTGTTCACCCAGGAAACCCATTTCCCGGGGGCCCAGGCTGCGCAGACCGATCGGCGTCAGCAATCCCTTGGAAATTGCACGGAGAGCACGTGCATCCGCACGCATCGGCGCGTACGGCAAAGACCAGGCCAGCAATTGGTTGGGACGAAGCGACGCGTCGTCGCCGTGCGGCCCGTCGACCACGTCGTAGAGCCACCCGGCGGGTGCCGGGAAGCGACGGCGGAACGAGGCCAGCGCGGCGCGATGTGCGGCCGGAGCCGCACCGGCGTCACCCCGGGTGCGCCGCGCGAGATCCACGATACCGGCCAGGCCGTTGATCCAGAGGGCGTTCACCTCGACCGGCTTCCCGGCCCGCGCGGTCACCGGCACGCCGCGCACCCGGGCGTCCATCCAGGTCAGTGCCTCACCGGCGGCGCCCTGGGTGAGCAGGCCGTCGTCCGGGTCGACGTGGATGCCGTAGCGGGTGCCGCGCAGGTGCGCGTCCACCACGATCCCGTCGTCGACGACGAGGCCGGCCGCGGTCGCCAGCTCGTCCCGGGGACGGACGCCCACACCGATCAGCACGACGTCGGCGGCG
>CAKUMG010001295.1 GCA_934667465.1 uncultured Actinoplanes sp.
GTGCTGCGGGGCCGGGTGCTGCTGCGGGGCCGGGTGCTGCTGCGGGGCCGGGTGCTGCTGCGGGGCCGGGTGCTGCGGGGCCGGCCAGGTGCCCGGGGAGCCCGGCGCGGTGACTCGGGCCGAGGCGGCCGCCGGGTTGACGCTGACCGGGCCTCGGGCCGCTTCTCCGCGCATCACTTCCCCACGGACCGCTTCCCCGCGAGCCGCTTCCCCGCGAGGCAGGTCTCCGCGGACCACTTCTCCGCGGACCACCTCGCCGCGGATCACCTCGCCGCGGATCACTTCGCCGCGGTGCGCTTCCCCGCCCGGGATGCGGGCCGTCTCCGCGCCCGGGATGCGGGCCGTCTCCGCGCCCGGGGTGCGAGCTTCGCCGCCGTGGACGCGGGCCGCTTCGCCGCCGTGGACGCGGGCCGGGGAGGTCTGGACCGGGACCGTCGCGTGGCCCGCCTGCTCGAGGGTCATCGGGCGCGGGTTGCCCTGGTGCGCCGGGGGCAGCGGAACGCTCTGGGTGGTGGCCGCGGACGACTCGCCGGACATGCTCGCGGAGGCCGCCGCGACGACCCGCCGGGCGATCTCCGGCGCACCGGCCCAGTGCAGGCCCAGCTGCGAGGCGTGCACCTGGCGCCAGACGAAGCCCTCCGGGTTGCCGCCCGACCAGGTCCAGGCCGGGACGGCACCCGCGCGCGGCGACACGATCGCGCGGTGCTGCTTGTAGCCGGTGATGCGGGCGCCCGCCGGGGCCAGCAGGTTCGTCGACGGGGCGGTCGCCTCGCGGTAGCCGGCCACGGTCTGGGTGCCGGTCGTCGCGGTCGCGTCGATGATGCCGCACATCGGGCGGCCGTCGAAGTCGTGGGTCAGCCAGGGCAGGCCGACGCCCTCGGCCACGATCGGGGCGCCGTCGTGGGCGAGCTGGGCGACCGCGGCGCAGAGGCGGCGGTTGGCGGACAGCTCCTCGGCGTAGCCCTCGGGGAGGCCGGCACCGATCAGCACGCCACGGGTGCCGGGCGGCAGGGTCTCGTCGCGGAGCGGGTCGACGACCACGACGTCGGCGCCGGCCGCGGTGAGAAGCTCGGCCGTCTCCACGTACGTGTAAGGGGCTCCGGGGCCGCCGGCGAGCGCGATGATCGGGCGCTGGGCGGGGACGTCGCCGCCCTCGAGCGCGTCGGCCGCCGACCAGGGCGCCACGGACAGCGCCGGAGCCGTGCCGGCGAGCGCCATGATGCGGTCGAGGTCGAGAGCGGATCCGACGGCTTCACCCAGACGGCGTACGGCGCGGACGGCCTCCACCGTGCGGTGGGCGACCGGCACGGGCCCCTGCGCGCGCGCCGGCAGCACGGCCGGGAGGTCGCCGCGGCGCAGCGCCCCGAGCACGGGCATGCCGATGTCGTCGAGCGCGGTGCGCAGCATCTCCTCGTGCCGGGCGGAGGCCACCCGGTTGAGCACGACGCCGCCGAGGTGCACCATCTCGTCGAACATGCGGAAGCCGTGCACCAGCGCTGCCAGCGAATGCCCCATCGCCGCCACGTCCACGACCAGCAGCACCGGGGCGCGCAGCGCGGCCGCCACCGCCGCCGTGCCGTCGAGCTCCGGCTGGCCGGTCAGGCTGTCGAAGAGACCCATCGCGCCCTCGATGACGGCCATCTTGCTGCCCGCCGCACCATGCGCGAACAGGGGCGCGATGCGCTGCGAGCCGACCAGGCGGGGGTCCAGGTTGCGGCCGGCCCGGCCGGCGGCGAGCCCCAGATAGGCGGCGTCGGTGTGGTCGGGGCCGACCTTGAAACCGGCGGCGGGGACGCCCCGCGCCGCGCAGGCAGCCAGCAGTCCCACCGCGATGGCGGTCTTGCCGTGCCCGGACGAGGGCGCGCTCACCACCAAGCGTGGTTGGGTGGTCATCAAGGCTCCCTGGGGCACGTCGCGGTGGCGGATGTGGCGCTTCGCCGGGACCGGCTCGGGTCCCGGCCGGCCGGCCTCGCCGGTCCCGCTCATGTTTCGGCTGTGTAGCACGGCTTCGTGCTGATGTTGAAACCGTCAGAAGTCGCACCCTACCTGCCGGGCGTCGGGTGGTGTCGGCAGCAGGGGTAGCCTCGGGTCGTGTACCGGTTCCTGCTGACCCCACGCTGGCTGGGCGCGATGGCGCTGACGCTGGCCGCCATGGTGGTCATGGTCCTTCTCGGCAACTGGCAGCTCCACCGGTACCAGGAG
>CAKUMG010001296.1 GCA_934667465.1 uncultured Actinoplanes sp.
CGGAGGAGCCGGCCCCCGCGCCGTCCGCCTCGGCCGCCGCCCCGGCCCCGGTCACCGCGGACCTCGAGGCGCAGCGCGCCGCCATCGAGAAGAAGGTCGGCGCCACCGCCTGGGCCGCCGCGGCGAAGCTGACCGAGCCGGTCGACCTCTCCAGCGACCCCGAGGCAGGCCTGCCCTTCAAGGCGTTCGGCACGCTCACCGGCGACGAGGTCAACGCGCTCCCCGCCGAGATGCAGCTCAACGTCCCGACGATCAGCTGCGAGCAGCTCGACGCGCGCCCCTCCGGTGCGATCGACGTGATCGACCAGCAGGTCGTGGCGTGCCAGACCGGTGCCAAGATGATGCTCGACGTCGCCAAGGTGGTCGGCACCGACATCAGCACCGCGAGCCCGCAGCTCGACCAGCAGAACGGCCAGTGGGTCGTCTCGCTCGACTTCACCGGCGAGGGCCAGACCAAGTGGGCGAACCTGACCCGCGAGGCCTTCCAGCCGCCCGCCGACGACACCTGCCTCGCCGCGGCGCAGGCGCTCTCCGGCGGCACCTCGACCCACTGCCTGGTCGCCGTGGTGCTCGACAAGACGGTCATCTCGGCCCCCGAGATCCAGGGCGTGCTGACCGGCCAGTCGCAGATCACCGGCTCCTTCAACGCCACTACGGCCCGCGAGCTCGCCGACCAGATCAAGTACGGCGCGCTGCCGGTCACGTTCACGCCGGTCAGCACGCAGACCGTCTCCGCGACCCTGGGCATCCAGCAGCTGGAGGCGGGCCTGCTCGCCGCCGCGATCGGCATGGGCCTGGTCGCGCTGTACTCGTTCTTCTACTACCGCCTGCTCGGCTCGGTCATCTTCCTGAGCCTGGCGCTGTCGGCCATGCTCACGTTCGGCGCGCTGGTCGTGCTGGGCCGGACCACGGGCTTCACGCTGACGCTCGCGGGCATCGCCGGCTTCATCGTGTCGCTGGGTGTCGCCGCGGACTCGTTCGTCATCTACTTCGAACGATTGAAGGACGAGATCCACGAGGGGCGCAGCGCCCGCAGCGCCGTCCCTCGGGCGTGGGCCCGCGCACGGCGTACCATCATCTCGGCGAACACCATCACCATCCTGGCCGCGCTCGTGCTCTACATCGTGTCGATCGGCGCGGTGAAGGGCTTCGCGTTCGCGCTGGGGCTCTCCACGGTCCTCGACCTCGTCGTGGTGTTCCTGTTCCGTCACCCGATCATGACGATGTTCGCGCGCACCCGGGCGTTCATGTCCCCGCGGGTCAGCGGCCTCGGCCGCGCCGTGAAGCGCGCCCCCACCGAGAAGGAGGCCTGACATGGCCGGCGGCTTTGCCGATCGTCTCTACCGGGGCGAAGCGAATCTGAACATCGTGGGCCGGCGCAAGCTGTGGTTCGCCGTCGCCGGGGCGCTGATCGTCCTGGCGCTGGGCAGCTTCCTGCTCCGCGGCTTCCACCTGGGCATCGAGTTCTCGGGCGGCACCCAGTTCTCCATGCCGGCCGCGGTCGGCAGCGCCGACGCGGCGAGCGACGCGGTGGTCGCGGCGCTGGAGAGCACCGGGGTCGGCGACGAGGACACCGTGGGCGCGGCCCAGCAGGTCGGCAACGGTGACGACGCCAGCTACACCGTGCGTACGGCCGCTCTCTCCCAGGAGGAAGCGACCACCGTCAAGAACGCGCTGGTGCAGGATCTGAACATTCCGGCCGACCAGATCAGCGACGACCGGGTCTCGGCGGCGTGGGGCGGGCAGGTCACCCAGCAGGCCCTCATCGGTCTGATCATCTTCCTCGTGCTGGTGACGCTCTACCTGGTCATCCGGTTCGAGTGGCGGATGGCCGTCGCGGCGGTCTCGTCGCTGCTGCTGGACCTGATCCTGACCGCGGGCGTCTACTCGCTCGTCGGCTTCGAGGTCACCCCGTCGACGGTCATCGGCTTCCTGACGATCCTCGGCTTCTCCCTGTACGACGTCGTCGTCGTGTTCGACAAGGTGCAGGAGAACACGAAGGGGATCACCGGCGGCAGCACCCGGACGTATGCCGAGGCGACCAACCTCGCCATCAACCAGACGCTGATGCGGTCGATCAACACCGGCCTGGTGGCGCTGCTGCCCGTCGGCGGCCTGCTCTTCATCGGCGCCGGCCTGCTCGGCGCGGGCACGCTGAAGGACCTCGGCCTGGTGCTCTTCGTCGGCATGGGTCTCGGCG
>CAKUMG010001297.1 GCA_934667465.1 uncultured Actinoplanes sp.
GGTCGTTGCCGGCGGTCAGGCGCAGCGACACGAACGTGGCGGACGCGGGCACAGCCAGCGAGGCCTTGGCGCCGGAACCGGCGGCGGTCAGCGGCAGCTCGGTCCAGGTGGCGCCGCCGTCGGCCGACCACTCCACCGTGTCGATGCCGGTTACCGTCCCTGCCGAGCCGCGGGTGGTGGGGGTCACGGTCAGGCCCACCGGTGCGGTGCCGGCCCGGTTGCGCGAGTCCAGGCCGGTCGCGGCGAGCGCCACATCGATGAGGGGCAGCGAGCCGAAGCCCGTCGAGCGGAAGGTCCATTCGCTGCGGATCCCGGTCGACAGCAACGCGTACGGCACCCGGCGCTTGCTGTCGTGCACGAACTCGTACGTCCGTTCCCCGGCGGGGACCGACACGCGGGTGCTGGCCGCCGACGAGGTCGCGAGCACCTCGCCGCCGCTGCTCAGGCTCATCGAGGTGGTGGCGGAGAAGTCGTGGCCCGAGTTGCCCGCGCTGTCACCGAGCGACTGGCTCTCGTGGAGAAACATCCACTTGCCGTCGTGCCGGGAGTCGCCCGGCGACCGGACGGCCGGCGTGAGCGGCCCGGCTCCGACGGTCCGCGCGGCGGTGGTGCCGGAGGCCAGCGAGCGCTCGCCGAGGTCCAAGTGCTGGTTGTCGCCGTACGTCGCCATGCCCGCCAGCTGCGCGCCGGGGGTCACGTACTCGGTGAAGGTGGCGGGGAACCGGTACGACGAGGAGAGGTACACGCTCGTCCAGTCGCCCGACATGTGCGCGGTCTGGTAACTGCCCGGTGCGCTGATGCCCTGCGCGCGCACGGTCGTGGTGGTCTTGGCCAGCGACGCCGTCTTGACCGTGACGACGGGCGAGGCGGGCAGCGGGTGGGCCCAGTTCTTCACCAGGTCGTAGCGGTACGGGCTGTTCTTGACCGCCGAGGAGCCCGCCTTGTGCAGGACCTCATGCACCCGCAGCGTCATCCCGGACATCGAGGCAGTGGTCGCGTACGTCTTGGTCGTCCCCGGGCCGCCGGCGAACCCGACCAGGTCTCCGCCGGGCAGCGTCAGCGACACCGCGTTCACCTCACGCCGCGCCGTCGTGTCGTCGACCTTGATCGCCACCTCCTTGGCGGAGGACTCGGTGAGCGTGACCGTCTGCGCCTTGTTCGTGACGGTGAACGCCTTGGTCAGCAGGTAGCTGTCCACGCCGTAGATGCCGTACATGGACGCGACGAAGTAGTTGCCGGGAGCCAGATTCGCGGACGCGCTCAGCGAGTTGGCCGGGTTGGAGACTGTCGACACGTACATCCACGTGTCGCGGTTCCAGAGCGCAATCGTCTTCCCGAAGGCGGTCCAGTTCGACGAGGCCACCTTGAACGTCGTCTTGTACGTGGTCGCGGCCGTGGCCGCCCGCTCGGCCCGCACCGGCCCGCCGGTCGCCGCTTTGGCTTCTCCGCCCCCGCTCCCGCCCAGTTCTCGGGCCCGGACGACGCCGCCGGCCGACACGAACGAGTACGGCACCGAGTCGTCCCCGAACCGGATCGCCGACCTGCCCTTCTCCCGGGGCACCACCGTCAGCCGGGCATCCGTGCCGGCCTCCGCGCCCGCCACGCCCGCCACCGGCGCCGGCTTCTCCTCGGCCTCCGAGACCGCCGGAACGATCAACAACGCCGCTCCCACCGCGGCCGCAGCTCCGACGCCGGACATGCGCAGCCTCGATCGAGACCACCGACCCATGAGGGTGTTCCTCCCCGTCGATCCGGCCGCGGATCGGCGGCCGAGGCGCACACTGTACGGCGCACGTGAGACAAATTCCGTCCCGCAGCCGGTTCGTGCGCGGTCGTGACAGTGGCTGCCAGAGCAGACTGCGCCGCAGCGCTCACGGCGAGGGCCCTGTACCGGCACCGCCCGTCAACCCTGAGTCGTCTTATCCGGGGCGGCTCCACCGGCCGCCCGGGAGCTTCGACCCAGGAACGGTATGCCGCGACCGACGTGTCGTTGCCCAGGTTGCGGACGACCGGACCCACCGGCCGGTGATCATCGAGGCTCCGTACAGGTGCTGCTCGTGTAGGCGGGGCCTCGTCGCTGGAACGGCTGACTTCGGCCGTCCGGGCGGGCGGGATCGTCGGTGGCGACGGATCCTGGGACCCGGGGTGGTGGTCATGCCACGACGCAAGCCGATCAGCGACAACCTGCCCGAACCG
>CAKUMG010001298.1 GCA_934667465.1 uncultured Actinoplanes sp.
GTGTCGGCCCTGCGCAGCCAGGCCGCCGAGGTCGTCGACGCCGAGCTGCTGCGTCTGTCCACCCGGCTGCCGGACCTCGACGCCCGTGCCCGCGGCGAGATCGCGCGCACCGTCCGCCGCGTCGTCGACAAGCTGCTGCACGAGCCGACCGTGCGGGTGAAGGAGCTGGCGGCGACGCCGGGGGAGACCGACTACGCGGGCGCGCTGCGGGCGCTGTCGCGTTTATCCACAGTGGCCCGTTGTCCACAGGCCGCCGGGCGAGCGCCTCTCCGAACTGCCAGAATGACCAGCGGGGGCTTCCCCCTGGGAGGGCGGGGTCGGCGGGTCGGCGGGTCGGCGGGTCGGCGCGGGCGGTGTATCGGGTCAGCCGGCGTGGGCGGCGTTGACCTGCAGGATCCACGTGACCCCGAACCGGTCGGTCAGCATCCCGAAGCCGGGGCTGAACGCCGACGGCCCGAACTTCTCCACGACCTGCGCCCCGTCGGAAAGCTTCTCCCACAGCACTTCCACCTCCTCGGCACTGTCGCCCCCGACGGCGACGAAGAAGCGCTCGCCGGTCAGCGTCAGGCCGTTCTCGCGGGTGGTACGAGTCAGCGGGGCGGCGGGCACGGCGTGGCCGGGCACGTCGTACGCCAGGATGGTGAAGCCGTTGTCCGCGGTCACCTGGCCGAAGACGACGTTGCCGGCGTCGGGCAGGTCGGCGGGCATGCCGAAGTCGCTGTAGGCGACGACCGTCAGGTGGCCGCCGAACACGGACTGGTAGAACTCCAGCGCCGCGCGGGCGTCGCCGCGGAAGTTCAGGTGCGTGTTGGTGGTGATCGCCATGGTGTGACTCCGAATCCGTGATGGCCGGTTCGTTCCGGCGCTGAACTCAGAGTCGCAGCAGTAGGTGCCAGGTTGTGGCACCTAATCCGTGGCGGCAAAACCCGCTTCGCTGATGGCCGTACGCCGTTCGTGGCGGGCGGGGGAGTCGGAGTGGCCGAGGCTGCGGTCCGGGGCGATGCGGTCGCGGACCAGCCGCTTGAGCTCGGCGAGCTCGGGGTGGCCGCTGGTGGCGCGGGACCAGAGGAGCTCGTTGTCGAGGCGCACGTCGAACACGCCTCCGGTGCCCGGGACGAGGGCGACCTCGCCCAGCTCCTTCGGGAAGGTGGTCAGCAACTCCTGCGCCATCCACGCCGCGCGCATCAGCCAGCGGCACTGGGTGCAGTACTCGATCTCCAGCCTGGGCGTCTTCGCTGTCACCCGAGCAGTATGCACCGGCCGTGCGTGATGTATAGGGTGTCTTCTATGGACAGTGGCGAGCCGTCCGAGCGGCACTCCGTCGATACGAGCGTGCCGCACCCGGCCCGCCGCTACAACTACTGGCTGGGCGGCAAGGACCATTTCGCCGTCGACCGCGAGTCCGGGGACGAGTTCGTGCGGCGATTCCCGTCGGTGCGGACCGGGGCGCGGGCCAACCGGGCGATGCTGCAGCGGGCCGTGCGCTATCTGGCCGCCGAGGCGGGGATCCGGCAGTTCCTGGACGTCGGCACCGGGCTGCCCACGGCCGACAACACCCACGAGGTCGCGCAGCGGATCGCGCCGGAATCCCGGGTGGTCTACGTCGACAACGACCCGCTGGTGATGACGCACGCCCGCGCGCTGCTGACGAGCACCGACGAGGGTGCCACCGCCTATCTCGAGGCGGACCTGCGCGACCCCGACAAGATCCTGGCGCAGGCGGAGCAGACGCTCGACCTGTCGCGGCCGGTGGCACTGATCCTGGTGGCGGTCCTGCACTTCATCCCCGGCCGGGGCGCGGCCCGCCCGCTGGTGAGCGCGCTGCTCGACGCGCTGCCGTCCGGGAGCTACCTGGCGGTCACCCACGCCACGCTGGACTTCGCGCCGCCCGAGTTCCAGGAGATGCACGAGCAGATGCGCCGCTCCGGCAAGTCCGACGTGTGGACGCGCGACCGGGCCGAGTTCGTCTCGCTGCTCGACGGGCTCGTGCCGGTCGAGCCCGGCGTCGTGCCGGTGAGCGAGTGGCGGCCCGACGCCGGCGCGGAGATCCCGCCGCGCCAGGACGTCGCGATCTGGGGAGCCGTCGCCCGCAAGCCCTGACCCCGCGCGCCCACGAAGCCGCGCCCGCAAGCCCTGACCCCGCGCCCACGAAGCCGCGCCCGCCAGCTCTGCGTCCCCCCACAACGGCCGCATCC
>CAKUMG010001299.1 GCA_934667465.1 uncultured Actinoplanes sp.
CCCGCCCAGGGTGTCGCCGTTCTTCCGGACGTCGTCGATCTCGGCCACCATCGCCGCGCTCGTGGCGGGCTGGGCCGGGGCACTGTGGTCGGTGGTTGCGCTTTCCCTCTCCTGTACGGTCGCCGCCGCGCTCGTGGCGACCCTGCCGATCCCGCCCCGGGAACCGCAGCCGCGCGCCCACCGCCGCGACCACGTGGTCCGGGTGATCGCGCGCCGGCCCGCGCTCGCCGCCGTGACCACGGCCGCCACGATCAGTGCTTTCGCGCAGGGTTCGCTGCCGATCGCCGGCGCGCTGATCGCGGGGGAGCGGCACGACCCGGCGCTGGCCGGCCTCACGCTGTCCGCGATGGCCGCCGGCAGCCTCACGGGATCCCTGCTCTTCGCCCGATTCCCCGTACGGTCGCATCGCCCCGCAGTGACAGCTCTGAGCGCTGTGGCTCTGAGCGCGATCCCGTTCGCGCTGCTGCCTCTGGCCGGGGAGCGCTGGGTGCTGCTGGCCCTGTTCGCCGCGGCGGGGTTGCTGGGCGGGCCGGCGCTGGCCCTGATCATGGTCGTGCGGGACCGCGAGTCGCCGCCGGCCGTGCGGACGCAGGTGTTCACGGTCAGCGCGGGCCTGAAGGTGACCGCCGGGGCGGGCGGGGTGGCACTGGCGGGCCTGATCACCGGCATCGGCTCGGGAACCCTGCTGGCGGCCGTCGCGGCCTGCGTGGTCGTGGCCGCGGCGACGGGCTTCGGGCTGCTGGGGCGCAAGGGGCTGGCACCGTCGGGACAGGATCCGTGACCGGTTCCTGCGCGCCACCGTGCGGGACATGCGCCGGGTCGCGGTCTTCTGCCTCCCGGCCGGCGCGCTGGGCATGGCGTCCGCCGTGTTCGTCCCCGACGCCACGATCCTCGCCATGGGCGCCGGCCTCGCGGGCATGGGCGTCCGCTCCGTCATCCGCGCCGAACGCCGCCGCTACAACAAGAGCTGACGGCAGCGAGACCTGACGCAGCGGCCCGGCACCCTTCAAGAGGACGCCGGACCGCCGCGGGATCAGGAGGCGGCGGCCAGATCCTCCAGCGTCGCCCGCGCACCCTTGCTGTGCAGCGATGCCAGCACCGACCTGTACGTCGCCACGAACCGCTCGTCGTCGCTCAGGTCGCCGAACAGCTCCCGGTTGCGGATGAACGCGAGCGGGTCCTCCCGCTGCCCCTGCGCGAGCGGCACCAGCGAGTCCCGCAGCCGGTCCACGACCTCGATCGGCTGCCCCTGCTCGTCGGTGCCCTCGGCGTACCGGGCCCACGACGCGACCACCGCTGTCGAGCGCAGGATCTCGCCGCCGTTGTCCAGGTTCCAGCGGATGACCGGCACGAGCCACTTCGGGATGCGGTCGGAGCTCTCCGCGCAGAGCCGCGCGACGGTGTCCCGCACCTGGGCGTTGGAGAAGCGTTCGATCAACTGATGCTTGTACGCGGTCAGGTCCACACCGGGAACGGGCGCGAGCGTCGGCGTCGCCTCACGGTCCATGTAGGCCAGCAGGAAATCGGCGAACAGCGGGTCCTGGGCGGCGTCGTGGACGAGCCGGTACCCGGACAGGTACGCGAAGTAGCACAGCGCCTGGTGCGACGCGTTGAGCAGCCGCAACTTCATCAGCTCGTACGGCTCGACGTCCGCCACGACCTGCACGCCGGCGTCCTCGAACGGGGGCCGCCCGAGCGTGAACGACTCCTCCAGGGCCCACTGGGTGAACGGCTCGCACACCACCGGCCACGCGTCGTCGACCCCGAACCGGTCGCGGATCTGGGCCCGGTCGTCGTCGGTGGTGACCGGCGTGATGCGGTCCACCATGCTGTTGGGGAACGCGACGTGCTCGTCGATCCAGGCGCCCAGCTCGGCGTCACGCAGCGTGGCGTAGGCGACGAAGCCCCGCTTCGCCACGTGGCCGTTGCCCTGGATGTTGTCGCAGCTCATGATCGTGAAGGGCGGCACGCCCCGCTCGCGCCGGCGGGCCAGCGCCTCGGTGATCAGCCCGAACGTCGTGCGCGGAGCGTTGCCCGGCTCGAGGTCGTGGCGCACGTCGGGGTTGTCGGCCACGAACTCGAACTCGTAGACCTCGCCGGTGCCGATGTTCAGCGTGTCCGTCCACCAGGGACTGCCGGTGGCCGCCGACCCGTTGCGTGACAGCACGCGCACCCGGTGGCCGTGCAGGTG
>CAKUMG010001300.1 GCA_934667465.1 uncultured Actinoplanes sp.
CCGCCTGCCGGGGGACCCTCCCGAGCCACTGTCGCCGGCCGACGGACGAACAGCGCCTAGTGCGGCCATGTCATCGGGAGAGTTTTTCATGACTGATCGTGAACACGAGATCTACGACGTGGTCGGCATCGGCTTCGGTCCGTCCAACCTGTCGCTCGCCATCGCCCTGGAGGAGCGCGGGCTGGCCGGGCCGGAGAGTGGGATCAGCAGTCACTTCTTCGAGCGTCAGCCCCGTTTCGGCTGGCACCGCAACATGCTGCTGCCGTCGACGACGATGCAGATCTCGTTCCTCAAGGACCTGGTGACCTTCCGCAACCCGACGTCGAGGTTCAGCTTCGTCGCCTTCCTGCACGACTCGGGGCGGCTCGCGCAGTTCGTCAACAACCAGGACTTCTTCCCGACCCGCCAGGAGTTCCACCAGTACCTCGAGTGGGCCCAGGCGCAGGTCTCCGACCGCGTCTCGTACGGCTGCCAGGTGACCTCGATCCAGCGCGCACCGAGCGCCGCGCAGGTGCCGGACCACCTGCTGCTGACCGTGGCGGACGTCACCGGCCAGGTCACCCGGGTGGTCCGGGCGCGCAACGTGGTGATCTCGACCGGCCTGGTCCCGCGGATGCTCGACGGGGTCGGCAGCGACGACCGGGTCTGGCACAGCTCGGAGTTCCTCCACAAGTTCCACCGCATGGACCCGCGCGGCCTGCGCCGGGTGGCGGTGGTCGGCGCCGGCCAGAGCGCCGCCGAGATCACCCGGTTCCTGTACGACAAGCTGCCGCACGCCGAGGTGTCGGCGATCATCCCGTCCTACGGCTACTCCGTGGCCGACGACACCCCGTTCGCCAACCAGATCTTCGACCCCGCGGCCGTGGACCACTACTACTACGGCTCCGAAAAGACCCGCGAGGCGTTCTGGCGCTACCACAGCAACACCAACTACTCGGTCGTCGACGACGAGGTGATCCGCGACCTCTATCGCCGGGCCTACGACGACGAGGTGCGCGGCGTCGAGCGGCTGCACTTCCTCAACCTGACCCGGGTCGCCGGCGTCCGGCGCGCCGACGCCGAGACCCACCTCACCCTGCGCTCGGGCCCCGGGGGCGAGGAGCGCGAGCTGGAGGTGGACGCGCTGGTCTGCGCGACCGGGTACAGCTCGATGGAGCCCACCGGCCTGCTGCGCGAGCTGGACCAGCACTGTCTGCGCGACGATGAGGGCCGGTTCCGGATGCAGCGCGACTACCGCATCGCCACCGCGCCTGAGCTGGGGTGCGGCATCTATCTGCAGGGCGGCACCGAGCACACCCACGGGCTGAGCTCCTCGCTGCTGTCCAACGTCGCCGTACGCAGCGGCGAGATCGCCGACTCGATCGTCGCCCGCGGTCTGGAGCAGGACGCCCAGCGCGCCCTGATCAGCGAGGCTGCAGCCGTCATCAGCTAGGGGTGTCCCCACGGGACACCCCCTGACCGTTTCCCCGCCGCGCGACGCGCGGCGGGGAGAGGAGATCGTGGGATGAGGACTCTGACCAAGGACCGGTGGCTACGGCGTTTCCGGGACGGCGACGGGTGCACCACGAAACTCGTCTGCTTCCCGCACGCCGGCGGCTGGGCGAGCGCGTACCGCACCTGGCCCGCGGGCCTGCCGGCGGACGTCGGCGTGCTCGGCGTCCGCTACCCGGGGCGCGAGGACCGGGTCGGTGAGCCGTTCCCGGCCAGCCTGGAGTCGCTGGCGGACGACCTGGCCGAGGTGCTCGAGCCGGCCGGGGAGCGGCTGGTGTTGTTCGGCCACAGCATGGGCGCCTCGGTGGCGCACGAGGTGGCCGTGCGCCTGCACCAGCGGGGGCGTCCACCGGCCGCGCTGTGTGTGTCCGCGCGGCTGCCACCGGGGGAGCTGGCGGGCCAGCCGCGGTTCGGGGGCACCGACGACGAGATCATCGCGGAGATCGTGCGGCAGGACGGCAGCCGTACGGAGGTCTTCGACGACCTCGACCTGCGCGAGTTCGCGCTGCCGGCGATCCGCGCGGACCTCGAGCTGGTTAATGACTACCGCGGCGGGCGTGGGCCCGCGCTGGAGTGCCCGGTCTTCGGCTATGTGGGCGCGGACGATCCCGCGGTCAGCCGGGACTCGATGCGCGGGTGGGCGCAGGTGAGCCGCG
This sequence comes from uncultured Actinoplanes sp., assembly GCA_934667465.1. Classification (GTDB taxonomy): domain Bacteria; phylum Actinomycetota; class Actinomycetes; order Mycobacteriales; family Micromonosporaceae; genus Actinoplanes. Next base: position 2,148 of record CAKUMG010001300.1, read on the forward strand.
GCGCCTTCCGGCTCCGGGTGCTTCCCGGCGGGCACTTCTACC
>CAKUMG010001301.1 GCA_934667465.1 uncultured Actinoplanes sp.
TCCCGGCACCGTGCGCGCCGGACGCGACGGCGCGGCGGCGGTGCGGGGCCTGCGGGACGTGACGGGCGGTGCCGACCACCGGACACCGCCCGTCCGGACGCCGTGGCGGTGCGGCTGCGGTGCGGAACAGCCACGAGCCACGGCACGGCGGCGATCGGGAACAGGGAGAGGGAGGGCCCCGTCGCCGCCGGCTCGGTAGGTGCCGGCTGCCACCCGACCGGCATCGGATGGCAGCCGGCGCTGCCCCCGCGGATTCGCCCGCACGCTTCGCCAGGCGTGGCGGGCGGCCGCTTCCCGCGTGCCCACGGGTGGAGAGGGAGGGGCAGCCACGGGCAGGCGCCGACCACCGAACACCTGCCCGTCGACCCGGCGGGCAACGACATCACCCCCTGAGATGCCCACCGGAGGACCTTGCGCCCGGTCGAGGGAGGTGCCCGGCCGCCGGACGAGAGACGACGGCCGGGCACCGACCACCCGCTCGTACGCCGGGGGGCGCCACGACGGGCGGTTATGCCGCCCCGCGTCCCGGGCGACCGGGCGGGGCGGGCCGGTTCACCGGGGCCCGTGCGAGACCCGGGTCCGGCTCCCCACCCCGCGAGCGACGGGGTGGGAGCGGTGCCGCTGTTCCGGACGGCCTGCTCGGCCGCCCGGGATCAGCGGGTCAGGCGGCCACGGGCTGCCGGCGCGCGCTCCGGGACCGGGTGCGGCGCGGCGCGGCCTGCTCGCCCTCCGGCACCCGGTCACCATCCGCACGGTCGCCGCCGGCACGGTCGCCGTCCGCACGGTCCCCGTCTGCACGGTCCCCGTCCGAGGCGGGATCCGGCTCCCCGGCCACCCGCGCCCCGGACTCGGCGTCACCGGGCTCGTCGGAGGACGGCCCCTCGGCGGACGGTCCCGGGTCGCGGGCGAAGTCGGGCGCGCCGTCGAGGTCGTCGAGGGTCAGCCGGGGGTCGAAGGGCTCGAACCCGCCGCCCGGAACCCCGCCGCCGGTGCGCACCGGCGTCTCCTCGAAGGTCGGGATCGCCTCGTCCGGCAGGCTGGCGCCGATGCCGGCGGAGTCGTCGCTGCCGGCGCCGTCCTGACCCCGTACGGCGGGATCGAGCAGTCCCTTGTCGGCGGCAGCCGCGATCGCCTTGGCGCGGTAGAACCTGGCCCGGCCCCGGGAGAGGTCGTGACCGACCGACGTGGCCTCCAGCTCGTAGGTGGTGCGGTGCTGCCCCTCGGTGTCGAGCCAGTCCCGGGTGTAGAGGCGGCCGGTCACCACGACGGGGTCGCCGACCGCCACCGACGCGGCCACGCCCTCGGCGAGCCGGCGCCAGCAGTTGACCCGGATCCGGAACGGGTCGCCGTCCGTCCACTGGCCGGTCTCGCGGTCCATCCGGCGCGAGTGGGAGACGACCCGGAAGTGCGTGACCAGCGCTTGGGCATTGCTCGTGCGCCGCCATTCGGGCTGCGAGAGCACGTTGCCGACTACGACGACGGTTGGTTCGAACATCGCTTCTCCTCTGACGATCGGGCCCTGCGGTTGCGGGTCGTAGGGAGGAGATTGCTCGGATCCGGGCGCCGGTGCCTGCGGGCCTGTGGACAGCCGCCGAGTGGGGACAACCCGGGGACCGCGAAGTTGATCTGCTATGTCGCCGTAAGCCGTACGCGCGGGTTACGTGACCTTGTGGAGACGGACGTCCTGGGACCGCCCTACGAGCGGCACACGATCGACCTGGGCACCGACGACGAGGGCCCAGTGGTCGCGACGCTGGTCCGGCGGCGCGCCGAGGGTCAGTCCCGGCGCGCGGTGCTCTACGTGCACGGCTTCGTCGACTACTTCTTCCAGACGCATCTCGCGGATTTCTTCGTCGAGCGCGGCTGGGATTTCTACGCCCTGGATCTGCGGAAGTACGGCCGCAGCCTGCTCCCCCACCAGACGCCGAACTTCGCCCGCAGCCTCACCGACTACTTCCCGGAGCTCGACGAGGCGGCCCGCATCATCCGCGGCGACGACGGCCACGACCAGATGCTCGTCGCCGGTCACTCCACGGGCGGCCTGGTCACGTCGCTGTGGGCGCACAGCCGCAGCAACCGGGGCGTGGTCGACGGGTTGTTCCTGAACAGCCCGTTCTTCGACTTCAACGTGCCGTGGGTGCTGCGCCGCCCGCTGCTCAACCTCATCGGGCGGACGAGCAGCCGGAACC
>CAKUMG010001302.1 GCA_934667465.1 uncultured Actinoplanes sp.
CCCGCGACCTCCCCGAAGTTCCAGCCCTCCCCGTACAGGTAGAGGGAGCGTCCGTCGACGCCGTCGGCCTCCAGCGCGGCGTGCGGGTCGGCAGTCACCTCGACGTCGGCACCCACCCGGGCGACGGCGCGCTCGACCGAGCGCAGGTTGCCCGATCCGTAGTCGAGGACGACGACGCGGGGCGGGCGGGGCACGACCGCGAGGATACCGGCCCCCGCGGTCGCCCCGTGCGGCGGGCCGGCCGGGCCCGCGAGATCCTCGCGGCGTTGGACGCCTCCGCGTCGGAGCTGCGCGGGCTGGCCGACGAGCCCGCCGGCACGGTGACGCTGGCCGCCTTCCAGAGTGCGGTGCACGCCCTGGCGGAGCCGGCGGTCGCGCGGCTGGCGTCCCGGCACCCGGACGTCACGGTGGTGCTGCTCGAGCTGGAACCGCACGACAGCATGCCGGCCCTGCGCCGCGGCGAGGTGGACGTCATCATCACGACCCCCGGCTTCGTCGGCGGCGCCCTCGACCCGGCCATCGACCTGGTGCCCCTCACGGGCGACGACATCGTGCTGGTGCTGCCGGAGGGGCACCCCCTGACCGCGTACGAGTCGATCGCGCTCGAAGCCTGCGCCGAGCAGCGCTGGACGTGCGAGCCGGCCGGGTCCTACATGGCCGAGCTGGCGACCCGCCTGTGCCGGGAGGCGGGGTTCGAGCCCGCGGTGATCTGCCGGTTCTCCAACTACATGCTCGCGCTGCAGCACGTGGAGCGGGGACTGTCGATCACGCTGCTGCCCCGGCTGGCCGTCGATCCGCGCTACCGGGTGGTGACGCGGCCGCTCGACCCGCCGCTGACCCGCCGCATCACCGCCGCGGCCCGGCGGCTGCCGGTGCCCCGCCCCGAGATCACGGCCGTCCTCACCGCGTTGCGCACCCCGTCGTGATGGATCTTGACGGGACGCGAAACACTGAGGGGGTGGGGTTCGGGACCGAAGATGATCTACGGCTGCTGCGGGCGTACGAGCCGGTGGCCCGCTTCACCGACGGTGAGTACTTCTTCCCGGTGGCGGCCGAGCGCTACGTCCGGCACGCGGCGCTGTGGCGCGACGAGCCCGGCGAGCAGCCGGTCGAGGAGGTACCCGCGGGCAAGCTCGACCCCGGCACGCTGGGGCTGTCCGGCGGCGCCGCGCACGGTCTCACGTATTCCCTCTCCGGAGTCGCCCCCGGCGGCGTGGCGCACATCCCCTTCCAGGAGCGGCCCCCGCACCTGCGCGGCGCGAGCCGGCTCGCCTCGGTCGGGCTGACCGCCCGCATGCTCGACCTGGTCAACCGGACGTCGCTGCTGTTCCGCGGCAGCGTCCCCGGCGGCAGCGCGGCCCGCTCGTTCCTGCTGCAACGCGACCACCTCGCCCCCGGCAAGCCGACCTATCACGGGCGGGTGCTGCGCGACGGCGGCTGGATCGTCTGCCAGTACTGGTACTTCTACAGCTTCAACAACTGGCGCTCGGCGTTCGGCGGCGTCAACGAGCACGAGGCCGACTGGGAACAGGTCACGATCTACCTCGACGGCACCGGCGAGACCGGCGACGACGGCCTGCCGCCCGCCCGCTGGGTGGTCTTCTCCGCCCACGACGAGACCGGCGACGACCTGCGCCGCCGCTGGGACGACCCGGACCTCACCCTGGTCGGCGGCCGCCACCCGGTCGTCTACGTCGGCGCGGGCTCGCACTCGGGCGCCTACCTGCCGGGCGACTACCTGATCACCGTGCGGCCGCCCCGCCTGGTCGCCACGCTGCGCCGCCCGTTGCGGCTGTTCGCGCCGTGGTCGGACGAGAACCGCGAAACCCTCGGCATCCCGTACGTGGATTACGCCCGCGGTGACGGCCGCACGATCGGTCCCGGCGGCGCCGAGCCGTGGGAGGTGGTGCCGATCGGCGACGACACCGCCTGGATCCGCGACTTCCGGGGCCTGTGGGGCCGCGACACCGGCGACCGGTACGGCGGGGAGCGCGGCCCGGCCGGCCCCCGCTACGACCGCGACGGCACCGTGCGGACCGCCTGGGCGGACCCGGTCGGCTGGGCGGGCCTGTCCAAGGTGGCCCCCGGCCCGGCCGCCGCCCGCGCCCTGCTCGAGATCCGCGCCCGGCGCACCGACGACCGCCTCGCCGCCCTGGACCGCGAGATCGGCGAGCTGCGTGCCGACC